>JAGVIF010000028.1 GCA_020056205.1 Lentisphaeria bacterium
ATATCTGCTTGTCAAGGAGAGACTTGGAGTAGTTACTACACCGGCGTCTCTCCCCGAGGACCGTTGGTCTCGGGATCTTCGACTTGACCGCGCACCTACGCCGCACTGCTCAAACGCAAAATGATAGGTTCACGGAGGTGTCGTATGAAAATTCATGAAGAGGCGTTTGCGGGAAAACCGCTCTCCTGCGAAGTTATTGACGCTCATACCCATATAGGAGCGTACACTAATATGGGATGGTATCAGTATAAACCGGAACTGAAGGAAGTGATCGCCGTGATGGACCGTTGCGGCATTAACACCATCGTAACAGCGCCTCACGCCATGGTCGGTTCATACTACGAGATAGCAAACAAAATAAGCGCCGACGCGATCAAAAAATATCCCGGAAGAATCCTGGCCTATCTTGTTTTTAATCCCATTTTCGGAGCTGACGAAACTAAAAAACAGATAGAACAATATTTTGGAAAGCAAGGCTTTGTCGGGTTCAAATTCCTTGCCGGATACCACGGAACGCTGCTTTCGGACGCTTATGACTATGCCCTTTCCGCGGCGGACGAGGCCAATGCCCCGGTTCTCTGTCATACGTGGGGCGGCAATCCGCCGATAAGTGAATTCAGGAAAGTTGCGGAGAAGTTTTCTAATCTCAGCCTCATCATGGCTCACGGCGGCGGCTCAAGAAAAACCTATCAGGAATGCATTGCCCTCTCAAAAGATTACCCCAATGTATTCATCGAGATATGCGGAGGGCTCTATTGCGACTGGTGGCTTGAAGATATAGTTGAATCCGCCGACGCCGAAAAAATAATATTCGGAACGGACGCGATAAACCTCGACCAAAGATATGACCTCGGCAGAATCGTGTTCGCGGATGTCCCGGAAAAAAAGAAAAAAATGATTCTCGCCGGAAATTTTAAAGAAATTATGAAGAAAACAGCAGGGGAAAAGATTTAGTTGTTAATCTTTTGCAAATGGCTCACCAGTATTGACCTAAGTTTTGCGGTTCAATCAACCGAACTTAAACTAAGTTCTTGATAATAAACGGTGTATGAACGTAAATATTCACCGAAACCTGTCCTTTCGGTGAATATGGACATCTAATAAAATGCGAAATCACTTGTTTTTCAATAGAATATTACATAGACGAGCCAATTGCAAAACTCAGTAGCGCAAGCCTCCGGCTTGCAGGCAAACAAGCCGGAGGCTTGTTCTACATCGCGCCTACGCCGCGCTACTCAAACGCAAAATGTAGGTAAATATGCAAAAGGAGAACGCGCAAAAAAACACAAGAATATGACGGATAGCAGTATGAAAAGTTATTATGAATGGCTGAGAAGATCAAGAACCCTCCTGTATGACGCATATTGGCCCCCGTTCACGCCGGAACTGAAATACACTGCCGAAGACGGCATTGCCGTCGCAAAAAAGATGAACGCAAATGTGATCCGTTTCGGCTCCATCGGGAAGTGGGCGCTCTACCCAAGCAGGATTATGCCGCGTCACCCGGCTCTCAAAGGACGCAACCTCCTCGGCGAAACAATCAGGCTGGCCCACAAGAACGGAATTAAAATCATCGTCTACATCCCCGTCATGCATGCCCTCCCGACGGAAATAGTCTGGAAGAAGAAGCCCGAATGGGCATTCGTCGGCGACGACGGAAAATTCGTCGAGCCTGTAAAACACTTTGGAGGACTCGAAATCGTTCCAACCTGCATCAACGGAAAATATCACGAAGATATTCTGAATATTGTCAGGGAAATCGTCGAAAACTACGATCCGGACGGCATCTATCTCGACGGACCCTACCAAGGCTGGGCGCATCACGAGACCATCTGCCAGTGCAGAAGCTGTAAAAAATCATTCTTTTCCAACACCGGACTTGAGCTGCCAACAAACGGAACAATAAAGGAAAATGGCCTGTCCTCAGACAAGGCCGGAAAAAAATATCTGCCATGGATAAATGCGAAACTCGCAGAAATCCTTTCCGAGATCAGAGACATTGTGAAAGCGGAAAAAGACCTGCCTCTAATTATAAACAGAACCTCAATGAAAATAACAGGTCTTGACAATGAGTCGGCCATGACAAGACTTGTTGATGGTTTTTTGACTGAGACCGATGCCGGCGGCATCGAAGGATTCAGTTATGGCGCCATCCACGAGAAAATAGTATGGAACTACACGACCCAGCACAGGTGGTGGCCGAGACTCAGCTCGATAAGACTTGAGAAGGAAAGCGCTCTGGAAACCTACCGCACCATATCCATGTGCGCCACACCGATTGTCGCTTACGCAGGCAGATATTTCTACGGAAACGAGAACACATGCCTTATGAAGACGGCGTTCAGGAGGATGAGGGAACTTGAAGGCACTCTAACCGGCAGCGCGCCTGCGAAATTCGCAACTGTCCTGTTCCCGGGCGGCAAGGCCCAGACAACGGCCGACTTTCACGCGCTGATGAAAATCAATCCTGACGCGTACGAGATATACAAATGCCTTCATGAAAATGGAATCCAGACGATGGTTCTGCCGGACTACATGATGGACGACAATTCATTTGCCTCATCGTTCAGGATAATATGCGTACCATCCTCTCTCGGCATAAGCGAAAAACTGGCGTTGCGGTTAAAGGAATTCGTTGAAAAAGGCGGAACTCTTTTTGTTTCAGGGAGCCGCAATTCCGTGTTTAAGGACAGGGAATCAAAAATTGAATATCTGCTTGGGATCGAAGTACTGACAGGAAATTGCGAGGAACGCAGGCTGATGGAGGACCTCAGATGGCTTGATAAGGCGTATGAATTCTACCTTGTCGCCTCGAAAAATGTAAAAGGCTTTAAATATGGAAAAACAGTAATGCCGCAGTGTGATTTCGTCCCTTTCAGTCCTAAAAATGGGAGCGAAGTCGCGGCATATACGGTCTGTTGGCCCAAGGGCGAAAAGAGATTTCCGGCGGCCGTAATCAACAAGAGCGGAAAAGGACAGACCATCTATTTCAATTCCCCGGTCGAGGACCTCCTTTCCAATTACGGGCAGATCGAATTCAAAGAAATGTTAGGCGTCCTGCTTAAACATTCCACAAGAAGGGAATTGCCCTACGAAATTAAGTCAAATAATCCGCTTTCCGTCACAATCGCGGAAAAGAAAGGCATGAAGATACTACATGTGCTCAACGAGGAGAACTTTGGCATGGAAACGGAATTTTCTCTTTTTGTGAAAATCCCGTCCGAAACCCGTGTCGTCTCAGCGGAATGCCTGACAGACGGAAAAGCCGCGAAGTTCGCGCTTGTAAAAGGCGGAATCCTTATGAGGAAACTCAGAGTTTCTGATTATGAATGCATCGTCGTAAATTTCTCATGACATAAGGAATATATGAACAGCAGGGAAAGAGTATATAAGGTGATAAGATTCGAGGAACCCGACCGCGTCCCAGTAGATCTTGGCGGAACTAGCGGCGCGTCGGGAATACACGTGATAGCCTACAGGAACCTTAAGAAACATCTCGGTCTGCCTCATAAAGTGATCCGTTCGAACGATGCGATGCAGCAACTCGCGATGATTGAGCCGGAGATCATGGACCGCCTCCATGTAGATGTCATGCAGATAAGCACTGCTCTGGTCGCGGAAAACTGGTATGACTACCCCTTATTCCAAGACTTGTCTGTATCGTTTCCTCTCAAACTTAATATAAAAAGGGAGTCCGATGGATGGTTGCTTAAGGATAATGACGGCAACCTCTACCGCAAGCCCGATAGCTCGCTGTATTTCGATTCAACTGACGGATGCCACTGGTACAGCACTGATCTTCCACTGACTGATGAAAATCTGTCAGCGCTTCAGAAAAAAGTAAAGGATATATATGAATCAACCGAATATGCGCTTGCCGGAAAATTCGGAGGTTCCTTCTTCGAAACGAATCCGGAATTCCTCATGGATCTGATGACGGAACAGGACAAAGTCAATGAGTTGCTTTCAAAACGCTGCGATCAGCTCATAGAGAAAATTAAGCGGGTGAACCAAGCGTTTGGCAGATACATGTTCTGCATTGTTTTCGCCGATGATTTCGGGGCGCAGAACGCACCGCTTCTGAGTCCGGATATTTTCAGAGAGATGATAGTCCCTCACTACAAACGTTTTTCGGCTTGGCTCCACGCAAACACTGAGCTTAAGCTTTATCTCCATTCCTGCGGGGCGATAATGCCTCTGCTGGACGACATTGTCGGAATGGGCATCGACATCCTAAATCCCGTTCAGACTTCTGCCGCCATGATGGATCCGAAGGTCTTAAAGGCAAAGTATGGACGGAAAATTGTGTTCAACGGCGGTGGATGCGACACGCAAAGCGTCCTCGGCTTCAAATCCAAGGATGAACTTGAGGAGCACGTCAGGGAAAGGCTACGCGTTTTCTCGCCGGGCGGAGGTTTCATATTCAACCAGGTGCATGCGATCCAGGCGAATGTGAGCCCAGAATCGATATTGACGCTGTTCGATACGGTACATAAATCCGAAAACTACAAATAACAGGAGAATAAGAATGGGAAATTTGAAGGGTAAGAAGGCACTCGTGACAGGGGCGGAACAGGGAATCGGACAGGCGGTCGCAAAACTTCTCGCGGAGAACGGCTGCGACCTCGCAATCCACTATTTCGCAAGCCGTGAACTCGCGGAAGAAAATGCGAAGTTCGCAAGATCAAAAGGTGTCAGAGCCGATATTTTTCACGCTGATCTGACAGACGAAAAGGCCGCCGTCTCAATGGTGAAATCGGCGGCTGAATTCCTTGGCGGAATTGAAATTCTGATAAATAATGTCGGCGACCTGTTGAAAAGAAAATATCTGAGCGAAATTGACATGGATTTCTGGAAAAAAGTCTACGACATAAACGTGAGTTCCGCGATGCTTGTCACGCGCGAAGCTCTTCCATACCTCGAAAAAAATACCGGCGGCGCAAGCATAGTCAATCTGGCTTCTCTCGCCGGACGCAAGGGCGGGCATCCGGGGTCCCTTGTATATTCGACCTGCAAGGGAGCGGTTCTCACCTGGACCCGCGCGCTTTCGAATGAGCTTGCGCCAAAAGGAATTCGTGTGAATGCCGTGGCGCCGGGACTTATTCTCGGAACAAGATTCCATGCAGCGCACACGACAAAAGAATCTGCGGACGAAACCATCAGGGGTATTCCTCTCGGAAGAGCCGGCGCTCCCGAAGATGTCGCCAGAACAATAGTCTTTCTGGCTTCTGAATTTGACGGATTCATCACCGGAGCGACAATTGACATAAACGGCGGAGTTTACTGCGCGTAAATTTTCATCCCCATATTTTATAAGGGGTAATATTTTATGACTAATAAAGAAAGGATGCTCGCCGTTAATAAAGAAAGGATGCTCGCCGTTATTAATGGAGAGAAACCTGATAGAGTCCCGCGTTATGCAAGCTTCACCAGTCACGTTGAGGAGGCTCTTTTTAAAAAAACAGGAACCCGGAATTTTTCCGAATATTTTGACATGGACAATCCTGTTTGTCTTACCCCCGAAGCTCCAGAATCTTTGAAAAGTCCAGATTTTTCGGAATATTATTCGGGTATAAAACTCGCGCCCGGAACAAAGATAAACTCGCTTGGAGTCGCGCATGAACCAGGAAACTTTTATCATTTCACGCATATAGTAAGTCCGCTGAGAAGGGAGGGATGCATTCCTATCCGGAAGATTTCCGGGGTGTGTAAGCCTAAATCCACTTCTCAGGACTTGATTTTCCACAGCCCCGGTCTATTTTCCCTCCATCATGAAAAACAAAATTCCTATCAGTCATTCCCGGGGTATGTTCCCATAGTGAAAATGACAGTGGAAGCGACGGCCAAAAAGACCGTCACGGAATCAGGACCAACCTCTTCCACATAATAATCGTTGGCGACTTCACGCGTTATCCGACAAATCACCCAGCAAAATGAAAACACCCA
>JAGVIF010000214.1 GCA_020056205.1 Lentisphaeria bacterium
TGCTTTAGGTTGAAAATTGCATTTTTAATGGAGGGCCACGCTTGCCGTGGCCGCCCTTACGGTCGCGGCAAGCGCGACCCTCCACAATTTTCACAATTCAACCTTATAGAGTATAATTGGCTTCCCGGCGGCCACAACGTCTTTTCGCCGACATTATCGAGAGATATTCCTTTCAAAAGGCCAAGATTTCTCGACGCAGTATAGCATCATCAAAAATGATGTCAAAATATCATTTATCCTGAAATTTGATCTCGCCGACTTTTGTTTCTATCATTTGATACAATTCTTTTGACCATATAGGAATCTTTGGGTTTAAAAATCGTATCTTCTCAATGTCAATCGAAGCGGTTTTTCTGAAATCATACGGACTGATTATCACTGCGACATTCTGAATCTTTGTTTTTGCGGCAAGAACAAAAATATCCTCGATCGGTTCATCGCCTATGGAAACACAGCCGATTGACGCATTCGAGCCATGTATAAAAATGTCGGAGCCGGGATAAACGCGATTTTCTTCTTCAGCCTTTTTCCGCTCAAATTCGTTCGGATAATTTATTTTCATGGAAAGATGAAAACGACTGTTTGGATTGAGTTCATCTATCTTATATATCCCCTCCGGGATTTGCATATCTCCTTCAAGCGTCTTTGGGCCGAGCACGCCGCTTGGAGCAAGAATTGGATATTGCGCAACAAGCGTATAGTTCTTCTCATCGGCGGACGCATATATCTCAACAGTCATTTCCTTTTTAAAACAGAGGATGAGAAGGCGCTTAGGTGGATATTTTATTCCTTTTTTGCTAAAGATGTTTATGAATTTATCATCCACCCTACCTTCATATTTTGCCAGAACACTGCCGACAGTGTCCTCTTTTCTCAGCTTCAGCAAGACGGCGTGCACAATAGGAATTCTTTTCAGATATGGCTTGCAGAAAAGAATGACAACCGAGACAAAAAACAGAATGGCAAGAGCGAATAGTCTATTGTTGCGATTTCGGATAAAACGCAAGATTGGAGTTTTCGATTGGATTTTAGAATTCCTTTTTTCTCTTATTATTTCTCGCGCAAAGGGACAAAGCCACGAAGTCCGTTTCCAATCATGTCTCCGCACTTGACATATCGTGCTGATCCCGTAGCGCCGAAGCCATTTCAGATGTGCAAAGGCGGGTAATCCTGTCAGAATATTTCCCGGATTTCTTTGTGCCAGAGTTTATCCCGATTCTCGGATAGACATCGGGATGCCTCCGTGAGATAATATTTCTTGGATTCTAACGATAAAAGTGAGCTGCCACTGGCTGCGCCAGCGGGTAGCGGTTAGCTCCACTGCATTGATAGCTTCTGCTCATCCTCCGATAACCATAAACAAAACCAAGGTGATTATAAGCGCGACCGTAGCGTAGGCAACTCGGAAAGGCTGGGAAGTGAACACTCCGAAATCAAGCCCACGCCGTGCACGATGCCGGAGCCGAAGCGCCAAAATTGCGAACAACAACACACACCACAAGCATACCGACATCATGACTCTCACAAACGCTTCGCCGCCCGGTAGCACCGTGACGGCGGAACACATGAGCAACCCCAAGAAGAAGATGACCGACAGATACCACGAAATGAAAATCGGATTCGTCAACTTGGCAGTCATGGTTGCCTCATCAAGCTACCGATTGGCTCACCGACCGGCTGATGCCGGTTCGGAGAGGTGATTTTGTTATCAATATTTTTGATCATTTTCCTGAAGTCGCGCAAGCCTTCGGCTTGCTGGCAATGTTCCATGTTGTAGCGCAAGCCTCTGGCTTGCAGGCGGTTTCCGAAGTAGCGCAAGCCTCCGGCTTGCATAGCGCTTTCAATCCGGAGGATTGAGCTACTTCCAATCACAAGCCGGAGGCTTATGCTACTCTTCAAAACATACAGGCAAGGATGCCTGTTTTACTCTTGATAACAGGCATTTTGCTCTGACTTTAGACTGTCCCCCCTGAAATTGTCAAACGGGCAACACTCCTAGTAAATATTCACCGAACCCTGCGAGCCGAGTCGCAGCCCTGAGCTTGCCTGTGGTGAGCTTGTCGAACCAGTCGAAGGGCGAAGACTGGTCCTTTCGGTGAATATTTACCGACGGATTTCATCGGCTCAAGTTTCGTATTTTGCCCAAAGAGCAGACTTGAGCCGGTGTATTTTTCGCAACTCTTCCTTGTGGGCATCATGTGTCGGAAAATTTCTCCAATCGGCAATTTTCACGGCAAGACCATCGAGCTTTTTCAGGTATCTCACCGCATAAACGTAGTGCTTGGATTGCGCCCTCTTGAGGATGGAATCTATCAGCGCCCTGTGAATCAAAGAAGCGGCGAGAAATCTGTTTTCGGCCTCGAATTTCTTGGAGAGTTCCAGCAAGGGCATATAGTTGTCGCCGTTGAGTTGATCCGTTCTTCCGACAAGATATTCTTCGGCCTCGTCCGTCTTTCCATTTTCAAGCAAAAAATCAGCGTCCGTTAGAGAAAGGTTGTCACTCTTTATTGTCAGAGCTGTCTCATCCTCAATAATCTTGCCTCGTTCTGATTTGCCGACAGATTCCAGCAATTCTTTAAGATTGTCTGCCGATCTGTGCCGCCTGAAGGAGTTCAGCGCGATTTCATGCATCTTTTCCTTGTCGCCATTTTTTTTATATATCGAGAGTAGGAGTTTATCGCGATCATAGTCCGTATAATTTTCTGTTTTTGGAATTTTATTCAGCCAGTCCAATGCGGCAGCACAATCACCGGCATTAAAGTAGGCCTCCGCTATTTCCAGATGAGTTTTGCATGGAACCCCTTCAAAGTCTTCGCAGGATTTTAAAGAAGCCTTTTCGAACATGACTGGATCGTCAAGCTGTTTGGCAAGATTTTTCACCCCAAGCGCCCAATGCCTTGACTCGCTATTATCTTTGGCTTCATTTATTTTTCCCATAAACAGTTCGGCAAGTTTTCTGAGTTCTCCCGGTGGAAGGAATTTCGCTGACTGTTTGAGCAGATATTCCCTTAAACTGTAGGCATCTTCCTCATAGAGATCGGCGAGAATTTCCGAAATCCACTTCTTGTCCTCGCATTTTGACGCTAATTCCGCGAAGAGGTCGCTTGCGGAAAAGCGAAACACATCGCCAATAATCCCGTCCGAATCATCGCAATATTCGATAATGGCCTTGTCGCTTTTGAAGAATTCAACGAGAAGGGTGATGCCGTCGTTCGGATTTTCGGAGCCATTCCGGGTTTCAGCAAGGATTTCGTCGAGTTTGTGGCAGAAGAGCTTAGAACTTTTCCAGTCAACAAAACGCTTTTGCCGGCGCAGTCCCAATATTTTCGCTTTGGCGCGTTTGAAATTATCTTTTTTGCTTGAAATCAGCCGGGTGATAATGGCATCTGCGTCATCGTGTCGGATTGACAGTTCCATCAACGCTTCGACCAAGTCTTCCACCGCTACTTTCGCAAGCTTTGCGCGAATTTCGCTGTCTGAATTTATAAATTCCAACTGCTTGCTCATGGGTTCACTTTTTTCTTATTACATCGAAATCCTGCCCCTTGGGCATTATGAAAAGACACTTGCCCTTGCTCCTCTTCTCCCAAAGCTCGCCGAGCTTGAAAAATTCCTCAAGCCGGTCAAGTGCATCGCTCTGGCAGGTTTTTAAAATCATACTTTTACAGATGTCTCCTTTTTATGAAGTGTGCTTGAACTCGGAGGAACATATCACAAATTGTGATATGTTCCGTATTTCCTCGCGTGTCAGCGCAAACATGAAATCCGAAGGAAATCTTTTAATAAGGAGAAATAAATAACAAGGTTATTGCTATTATCATTGTTGGGAGTTCTTGGCTTCAGAATATTGATTTTGACGATACATACCAAATCAAGAAGAGCTTTTCTCCCAATCTAATAGACGATATCGAGTGGCGAGACGAACACGCCCAACTTTGGTAACATGCAACGTGAATATTGCTTTTTTACCAAGCAGGATACCCATCTCTTTGAATTTATCTTCGGACATATCAGGATCGATCTTTCCATAAAAAACTTCGTTGCCATCTTCAGGCGTTATTTCGAAGGTTCGTTTTGCTGGAAGAAAAAAAAGATATCCCGTTGCTTTTATATCGGCTTCAATTATGTTGTCATCTGCGAGCCTTTCTGCCGCAGTTTGAACGCTTTCAACATTCTTAAATTCAGTTACCTGATCGTCGCATCGCATTTTAAAATAAGCATTGCTCTTCCCAACGGTTTCAAGAAAATCCCTGATTGCTGAAATAGTCCGTCTATCAACTTGTGAAGCTACTTCCACCAGCTTTTCATCGTCCTCATTGGCGCAAGCGAATATTATGGCTTTAGTTTGTTCGACAGCTTTACTTGTCAAGGATTTTTCGTCAAAAATCAATTCTGGTTCAATACCAGATTCGGTTTTTCTAACGGAAATTTCCTCGAGAATAAAGCCAAAAGAACCAAGTGCGCGATCAGTAACAAAGAGCTTGTTGAACTCCCTGCCGGGTATACGGCCATCTAACCGGACTTCTTGACTCATTGACGCGGCTGCCAATGCAATGGCTTTGTCATATTTTTCTAATGCGTTACCAGCAAATTGAGCTTCAACTCCTTGTGTTCCCTGGACAGGTGCTCCGCGAAAAGTCAATTCTACCCTTGCACGTTGAATGCCATCAACAGGAATGGAATCACACTGTTTTTCAAGATCGGAGATCCTGGACTCAATGCCCAATCGCGCTAAAGGAGAAGTCTTTTCTATGTCTGAAAGCATTTTTCGAAGTTGTGACAATTCAGCAGCGATAGCAGAGCGTTTCATATTTTGTGTCACAAAACACCTCCTGATTTAGCAATTAAAAATTCCCCTGCATCCGTGTCTTCATCCGGAGCCAAGCTAATTTCGACAAATCCCTTCCATTCAAATGTGTCTCGTCTATGAGCCAAGAGACTATACCAGTAAGCTGTTTGTTGGACCAAAAACTTGGTTGGTTTTTCAAGAAGAACAGCATATGCGTCGACTGAATATTTTTCCTTGGTATCACTTGGTTTAAACAATTCTCCATGATGAGATACAAAATCTTGTTCATTCATTCCAACGGGAAGTTGGAAAAAAGAAACGACATCAATATCCCTCGGAGAGCGTTGATCAAGAAGCTCAATATTTTCAAGGAAGCTACCATTTATCCACTGAAATCCAATTGTAACACCAGAGGCATGCAATGCGGTGCGATATTTGAGAAACCCATCTAAGATACTGCGTCGCTCGGGGGACGTAGAAAATCGCGATATCGCATCAATTAGGCGGACCTGATACGGGGAGCGCGCCGCATCCGTTGGCGTGTCCATAAAAGGAGGCACTATTCCCCGGTGATTAAAGGTTGGTATTTCCATAAGTTCCTCAGTTATGAACATTTACTATACCGACATTTTTACGTAAAGCAAAAACATAAGTATTCCAATTCTTGAAAAAGCCTGAGATGGATTGATGAGTATCATCATTGTTTCACTCTTTCCCTTATTGCCTCGAAATCTTTCCCTTTGGGCATTATGAAAAGGCATTTGCCCTTGCTTCGTTTTTCCCAAAGCTCGCCCAACTGACGTTTTTCATGGTTATCCGGCAAATTTCCCTGACGAGTTCCCAAGTCATATTTTTGTAAGTTTTCTTGCTTTTGCGCGATACTCGAACTTCTTTTCTTCAACGTGAAAACCGATCTTTTTCTTTGGTTGAACGGGCGGTGTCATTATTTGCCTGATTGCATCAAAGACAATGCTGAACTGTTCATCGTATTTCTTTTGACAGCCTGTTTCAGAACTTTTGTCTCCACTCCGTATAAAACAGCGAGATTCCGATCAAGCAAGACTTTCTGCCCCCTGATGAACAGGAGTACAAGTTCAGTAAAACCTGTCTGCCTGCGCATTGCTTGACTGCGAGCGCTGTCACTCAGGTAGGTACACAGACAGATATTTTACTGAACTTGTACGTTGCAACGACCATATCTTTCCGCTAATAGGGCACAAGCTAACAAAATAACGACACCAGCAATTTCTCCAACGACAGAAATAGCTATCGTTGTTTCATTGATTCCAATCCATGACCCTCTGACAAATCTCAGGGTAAGCATCGTGCTTTGAAATAGTAATACAACGATAACCGTGCATACGTACGGTCGTCTCAGTCGAGTAAATGCTATAATATATCCAGCAAAAACAACAGAGGGAATTCGACATCCAAAGTACGCTAAGTAGAAGCCCATTCCCTGCGTAGAAATAGCATCCCGGGTACTTTCATTGCCAATAATAGACCAGTTGCCAAAGTGTATAAGCAGAAAAACTCCCAGAGCGCCAAGAATCCACATTGAGACGACGGCAATAGCTATGCCTTGGATGGGACTAAAAATCTTTTTAGCACTATTACTCATTAAACAAAATAACGTCTGATATCAGCCGCCTACCGCTTTCTTTCCTATCCAGTTTAATGTCGGCATGATTACTAATTCCCTGTTTTCTTCTCGCTCTCCAAGTGTTTTTCCCCTGCCATCTTCCTGCCTTTTTCCGTCAGCCGGTACTTCTGCAGACGGCTGTTGGGCTTGCCGGGGATGGTATATTCCAAAAGACCGGCATCCCGCATGCAGGCAGGGCTTTACGGAGATTGCCGCTCAATTGATATTACTTCTGTGCAAGATAACGAGGAACCCGCTTTTTATTGGCTGGAATTCGACTTTCATCCCAGCTTTACGGCAGGCATCGTAAATGCGACGGGGTAAATGCCTGTCGCCTTAGAGATTCCTTCACCGTTCTTCTCTTCTCTGTTATTGGATAATGTATTTTTGTGATACAAAAGTTACGTCTGGAGTTACTTCCGCACCCTAAAAGTACAGCTTGAATAACTGCCACTTGAGCCCATAATTTCGGACATTATTTAACACCTTCCATCGCCTTATTGATCCGTTCAAGCGCCTTATCCAGATCGAAATTCTCGCGTTCAACTGGGGATAAAACATCAAATAGTTCGGCTTCGATACGAGAACGCATATCGTCAATCTCAGTGCTTTTACGCCCCATATTGACACGATATTTTGCTAAATCCAAATCCCCGCCATCCTCCTCTATTTTCTTCTTAAAAAGGCTGATAACCTCTTTATCCGCAAGGTTAAATTTGTTGCGGAACAGAAAATATAGATCGTAAAAATCACGAGGAGCAATAATTTCTCTGAGAGCCGCGGCGCGGAGTTTCTCACTCACGATTTCATTGAGCGACAGACAAGCAACCTTGCCCCCATCAAAAAGAGGCTCTCCGGTAAACGGATGCGTATACGTATGATGAACCTGCTGTTTTTCTATCTTGTCAATGGGATTAAATCTTAAGCCGATTTCGAACTTAATTTGTCCTTCGATCGGACGCAGGGCAGATTGATACGAAAAATAATACACATATTGCTTCGATTCGTTTCTCCCGGGATTCCCGGCATCAAGAATTTTCATATCAAATTGTTGCGCAAACTTTGCTATTTTATCCTTCACGGGTTGTATACACTTTCTTCGCTCTCCTCGAGTCGCCTCGTATTGCGGTAGCTTCATGCTAAAATCAAGATCCTCGCTCAAACGATAATATGCGTAATGAATCTTATTCAGACAGGTACCGCCCTTAAAAACAAGATCTTCGGCAAGCTCATGCGTTTGGGAAAGGATCAGGGTTAAATAGTAATCTTTCTCTAAAAGAGGAAGCAGAAATCCTTTTTTCTTTGCCGCCCGTTCCAAGGTCTTTACAAATTCATCTCTATTTTTGTGAATCATTGATAATAACTCTCCATTTCTTATTGAGTGTGCCTTTGCGCGATCCAGTAAAGGTGCTGACAGCGGTTTTCTTAACGCTGTTGATAAGGGGCTTTAACGCAGCGTCCGTAAGGTTCGATCCATCAAGAACCAACCCGATACGCTTCCTTGTTTTTATAATTGGAAATCGTGCGGCGTATTCCACCAATTTATTAATGTCACATTTCTTTTCCATGACAAACTGTCTTAATACCGCTTCGGCGCTTTTGATGCCGCCAACGGGCTTATTAAAATAGATGAGGTCAATCAAAGTACGCTCTTTTGAGCTTATAATGACATCGGCATCTTTGGCCTTGATAACCTCTAATCCGTAGAAACGATTCTCCGGAATCCTTATAAATTTATACGAAATGCCACAAATTATTTTCTCCTTCCGGATAGCGGTATTAAGAACGTAAACAGTCTGAAAAAGTTGTTCAGTAAATCCGTAGTAATTAAACAACGTTGAATAGCCAACGTAATAATTCTTTTTAGGGAAAAAGAGCGGCGGGATAAGAAGCTCATCAATACCAGTCCCATCCGGACCTGCCTCGAGCGGTGAGAACGCATATGTGCCGCGTTTAATGGGAGTAAGTATTTTCTTTTTCTTGAGACGAAAAACAAGCTGTTTCCTATCAACAGGAGAAAGATTAAACAGACGATCGAGGTATTCAACTGTAACAATCGTCTTCTTCTCGTATGTCAGACGAGCAACAATATTAGTCTCAATTGGCCCCAAAGTTTTTGATGTATTATTAGATGTCATAGGTTATCTTCAACATAACTTACATGCCCTTTTTATACATGTTAAGTCTATCACACATTTTCCCCGTGTCAATAAGAATATTTACAATTCAACTTTGCGTCAGGAATGTCCCGATAGTTACTATAGTCTGGACAAGGTCGCCGCTGATTCCGGGAACTTTTTCTCCGTTCAACCAGCGGGGAAATTCCTCCCTGATTTTTCCTATGTCGAGGAAACTAATTTGCTCCAGAGTATTTGAGTTTATAATTTCGAGAGCTGCATTTTTTAATGACGGATAATTTTGCAGGGCGAACTCGCGGGACGGCCACGTGCGCTCTGTCCATTCCTCCCAGTCTTTTTGTCCGAGAATTCTTCGTTTCAGCGCGCCTGCGATTTGATAGATAGTCTGTTCCATGCTCGATGCTGTGACGGGCAGGCCGGTGTTCGCGCTTGGGATTTTCGCAAGTTTAGGGTCAAGCATTTTCAGCGTCTCCTTCTCGATTCTCCCATTGAACCGCTGTTCCGCAGGAAGGGCGAGATATAAATCAAAAATCTCATTGGTGAATGATGCGATTCTCGCTTCAGAGAATGTTTTTATGGACATTGCGTTCGGATAACTGTAATGCCTTGAAATGTGATGAAAAGTGAAATACTCCCACAGATCATATTTGTTGTCCGTAAGTTCTTGTCCGCGCCGGTAAATCTCGTTTATGCTTTCGCGCTGAAATTCCTCCAGATTTTTTCGTTCATCGTTCTTGACAAATTTCCATATATCGGCGCCTTTTATCCGGTATGAAGCGTTGTTGATAAAATATGAGACAAGATCATCGGGAGGCTCGCTCATAAATCGCAGATAAAGATTTCTGCTCCCGAATTTCACGGTTTTTGCCGGGATATACATTCCTTGAAACATAAAATCGAAACCGTATCCGTTGAAGCAGGTGTCCGCGTGTTTTATTACTTCATCATTGTATCCGAGAAAAAGCGCGTGGTCGTAATTGAACATTCCTCCGCATACTTTTACGGCGGTCTCACGAATCACCCCGTAATGCTCCGGATGAAGCTGAAAATAGAGATGTTTCGCCCCTTTTGTCTCGGCGATTTTTCTTGCCGTGCGAACTTCGCGGTTATCGGATATCCCAACCGTAAAACAGGTCGGGAGTTGTTCATCGAAAGCCGCAAGCACGGAACGCGAATCCATCCCGCCGCTGAGAAAATGGCCATAGCGTTTGCCGTCGCTGGTCTTGAGTTTTACGGACTGCCTTAGAAAATCCGCAAGCATAGCGGCATTGCACAAGAGAGGATTATTATTTTTCGTGTAGTTTCTTTGCCAATAACGCGCAATCTTGCTTTCCCCGTCCTTTACTTCGAGAATTTGCGCGTCCGGCAGGAAAAATACTCCCCGCGCAAGCGTTTTCGTCCCGAATATCCGCTGAAAAAATAAGAACTCAAAAAAAGCCTCTTGGTTTATCTCTAAAAGGCTCTTGATTTTCAAGAATTTCCACAGCGAAGAAAAATGAGGGCTTGCGCAGAAAAGCCTTTTTTCCTTGGACTGAAAATAATGTAACGGGACAGCCGTGAATCTGTCGTTGATGATTTTCAGCGTCCCGTCGGTTTTTCCAAAATAAATCGCAAGAAACTCTCCATCAACAAGTTCGAGCGCTGTTTTTTCTGAAAAATCATCAAGAAACGCTTTCGCGGTTCTTTCAGCGTCAACTTTTATGTCGTCATAGATTGGAGAGCCAAGAATGACAACGGCCGCGTTGTTATCTTCCTTAATTGTTGGCGCGGGGAATATCCCGGAAAATTCAATGCTCAAGGTTTTCCCATGAGCCGTGAATTCAACTTTTTTCACATCCGCCGGCCCAGTCGTTTTGCGAATTTCGCAAAAGCGGTCATCAGACAAGACCAGCAAAAAATGCGGAATAGAGAATTTATTTGCGAATTTGATCATTAGTGTCCTTGTTTTACGGTTCTATGTTTTAAGCGTATGGGAAAGCAAAATTGGTGGTTCAGGAAGTCAGCGTCCTACTGCGAGTTTCGCAGATTTATCAATAAGAAACTGCCAAGAAAGAGACACGCTAAAGCTGTGAACTCCAACGGCAGTTTCAAAGGAGGATTTCCGATTTCTAATTTCTTTCGCCGCAGAGACGCGGAGACATAAGAGACACAAGGGACATATTATTTTTTGATTTGGTGATTTAGAGATCTTATGATTTTAAAAACTTTCGCGCTTCCGAACTCTTAGTATTTGGTGATTTTAAGATTTGGAGATTTTTCAATCCTTCAATCTCCCAATCATCCAATCACCAGATTCTACATTCTGGCTACTGTCTCCTGAATGTTGACACACTGACACTTTTTACTTCCGGCTATTCCGCCTTGGCGGAAAATATCATTCGTTCAAATAAGCTGTTATATAGTTTTTGTGGAGATGTCTTGAAAGCCAGGTTTTGCTGAACTTATACATGGAGAATCCGCCCTTTCAGGGAGGCATCCGCGGCGGCACAACTGCCCCGATGCCCTTTCGGGATCTGGAAGTAGCATAAGCCTCCGGCTTGTGATTTGATGGATTCAAAAATAAATAGAAGCCAAAAATTTTGAATTCCACA
>JAGVIF010000587.1 GCA_020056205.1 Lentisphaeria bacterium
GGCTCGTCTGAATTTCACAATCTCCTTCATCGGCGCTGGTTTTGACTTTTGCAATTGGCTCTTATATTTAAAACTTTGACGCTCTGATACTTTGACACTCCCTCAAAACCCACGCTAAAGTCGAAGATCCCGGGGCCGTAGGAACT
This sequence comes from Lentisphaeria bacterium, assembly GCA_020056205.1. Lineage (GTDB taxonomy): Bacteria > Verrucomicrobiota > Lentisphaeria > Victivallales > GWF2-50-93 > JAGVIF01. The sequence continues at coordinate 147 of JAGVIF010000587.1, forward strand.
CGGGGCTGTGAACTCCAACCCTGTGATTTGGTGATATAGAGATTTAAAGATTTGGATATTTTTCATTCGAAGTTCGATGTTGAATGTTCGACGTTCATTTTCCCCTTCTCCTTTGAAACTACCGCTTTTTTCGGAGTCGGGGTCGGTATCGGTATCGATTTCCGATTTCAGATTGCCGATTTCTTTCACCGCAGAGACATCCCGTTGCTTTGAGGATCGGGATACACTCCGCCCGCAGAGTTTTTTCATCTATTCCATTTTCCACAACAGAGACACAAGGGACGCAAGGGACATAAGGGACACAGAGTTTTATTTATTTCCAATTTTAAAACCCTGAACCCTGAACCCTGAACGCTTTCTTTCCCGTTTTCTACTTTCTACTTTCTTCCTTTGAGCCTTCCTTTCTTGAGGAAGCCGTCGTAGTTTCTCATGATGAGGTGCGATTCCATTTGGCTGAGGGTGTCAAGCATAACGCCTACGATAATCAGGAGGCTTGTTCCTCCGAAAAACGTGGCGACAAGATACGGGATTGAGAGTCCGGTATAGAGAAGAGTTGGGAAGAGGGCGAGGAATGTGAGGAAGATAGCGCCGGAGAGCGTTATCCTTGTCATGGTGTTGTCGAGGAATTCGGCGGTAGGTTTGCCCGGTCTGATGCCCGGAATAAAAGCCCCTTCTTTCTTGAGGTTTTCCGCAATTTGCAACGGGTTGAACATATTGGCGACCCAGAAATATGAGAACACAAGAATGAGAATTCCATATACTATCATATAGACCGGATGTCCTTGAGAGAAAAAACGTATAAACGGTTTAAAAAAATCACCCGGTATGTAGGCGAGTATCATTTGCGGAAACATAAGTATGGCGCTCGCAAAAATTATCGGCATTACTCCGGAAAAATTGAGTTTCAGCGGCATATATGTGGCGCCGCCTTTCATTTTGTTGAACCCGACGATTCTCTTCGCTATTTGTATCGGGACCCTTCGCTGGCCCTGCGTGAGCATTATTGTCGCGGCCGTTACGAGAACGAAGATAAGGACAAGCAAAAATACGTGAACCGGTTTGAAAGGCATCCCCGCGCTGGCTCCGCCGCTTCTGGCCATATCGTAGAGGTTGTAAAAAGCCGCCGGCATTCGCGCCACAATGTTGACAGTTATTATTATTGACGCGCCGTTGCCGATGCCGTAGCGGGTTATTTGTTCGCCAAGCCACATGATCAACATCGTTCCGGCGGTGAGCATCAACACAGTGATTATGACGAATAATGTTTGATTTTGTACTATTACGAGTGGCTGAGACGGGGCAGGCATGCCGATTCTTGCCGGATTTATCATAGCGAGGGCGGCCATAGAACCCTGCACTATGCATATCAACACTGTCAAATAACGGGTGTATTGATTTATTTTTTGTTTGCCGGATTCTCCCTCGCGCGCCATTTTTTCGAGAGAGGGAATGACGGGCATCAGAAGCTGCATTATGATTGACGCTGAAATATATGGCATTATACCGAGAGTAGCGACCGCAAAATTTTGCAAAGCCCCGCCTGAAAACATGTCGAACATGTCAAGGAAGCCGCCGGCGGCTGATGCGCCGGAAAATTGTTTAAAATAATCGGAAAGGGCTTTAGGGTCCACGCCCGGGCATGGTATGCTTGCCGCGACGCGCGTCAACGCCACTATGCCAAGCGCGATCATTATCCTGTTGCGCAATTCTTTTATTTTAAAGCTGTTGGCAAAGGCTGAAAACATATCTTTCCTTTTTTTGTGAGAGCCGGGTAAAAATCAGGCGATAAGAGCCAAGCAGAACTCATAAGGCTTACTCTTTCGCTTTTTTCTCTTGCTTTGCCGGGACGGAGAGCAATTCGCATTTTCCGCCGGCGGATTCAATTTTAGCTTTCGCTGAAGTTGAAAAAGCGTTGGCGAGCACGTTGATAGCTTTGTCTATTTCTCCTGTTCCGAGAACTTTAATGCCGCTGAATTTGCCGCCTATGAGGCCTTTTTCTCTGAGAATTTCCTCATTGACGGACTCGCCGGCGGAGAAATTTTTGGTTATTATCCCGATATTGACAAGGTTGTATTTTTTGTGGCAGAGACTTTTGAATCCCCTCTTGGGGAGACGCCTGAAATATGTATTTTGTCCGCCCTCAAAATGGAGTCTTACCACGCAACCGGACCTTGCCCCGGCGCCTTTATGTCCTCTGCCTGATGTTCCGCCCCGTCCGGAAGCATCTCCTCTGCCGAGCAGTTTGCGTCTTTTTCTTGAGCCTAGCGTTGATTTAAGCTGGTTGAGTTTCATTGCTTGATTCTTCCATTTTCACTTTTTTTATTTTTCCTCTTCTCGATAGTATCTCGTCTTTGCTTTTAAGCATGGAAATGGCGACCATTGTCGCCTTTACCACATTTATCTGATTGCTCGACCCATGCGACTTGGCAAGCACATCTTTGACTCCGGCCAGTTCAAGGACGGCTCTGACTCCACCCCCTGCGATGACTCCGGTTCCTCTTGAAGCCGGCTTCATAAAAACTTTTCCGGCCCTGAATTTAGCGTCAACCGGATGCGGAATAGTCGTGCCGTTTAGGGAGACTGTAACCATATTTTTCCTTGCGATGTCTCCGCCTTTTCTAATGGCGTCGGAAACTTCGTTCGCCTTTCCGAGTCCCATTCCGACATGGCCGTTTCTGTCTCCGACTACAACGAGGGCGCTGAAACTAAAGTTTCTTCCCCCCTTCACCACCTTGGAGCACCTGTTAACGCTGATTACCCGTTCATCAAGTCCGGCGGCGGATTTCTCAATATATTTTGGCATAGTTTTTCCGGGGGGGTTAGAATTTCAGTCCTCCTTCGCGCGCGGCGTCTGCGAAGGCCTTTATTTTTCCATGATATTGTAATCCGCATCTATCGAAGACTACTGCGCTTATGCCTATGGCTACCGCGCATTCCGCCGCAATTTTGCCGAGAACTTTGGCTCCTTCGACCGTCGTTGATTTCGCTCCGCTCGTCTTGAATTTTTCCTCAACGGTTGAGACGGAGAGCAATGTTTTCGCGGAATCGTCGTTTATAAACTGCGAATATATGTGTTTCCCGCTTGCGAAAACAGCTATTCTCGGGCGTTCCGCGGTTCCTGATATTTTTTTTCTGGAACGCATATGGCGTCTTTGTCTTTGTTCTTTTTTTGTTTTATATACGGACATTGTTATTTACCTACGGTTTTTCCTTCTTTCATTGTAATATGTTCGCCGGAATATCTAACCCCTTTGCCCTTATAGGGTTCCGGTTTTTTAAATCTTCTTATAGTCGCCGCGGCTTCGCCGACGAGTTGTTTGTCCACCCCTTCAACGGCTATTTTCGTATTGTCTGTCACGGAAAGTTTTATCCCCGGCGGAACCGCGTAAATTATCGGATGCGAATAACCGAGGCTAAGCGTCAACTTATTGCCGGCGAGCTGGGCTTTATATCCCACACCGACAATTTCAAGGTCTTTCCTGAATCCTTTGACAACTCCGTCCACCATGCCCTGTATCAGGCTCCTGGCAAGCCCGTGCATCGCTTTTGCCTGCCTCGTGTCATCGGAACGCAAAACGAACGCATAAGCCCCGTCCACTTTCAGATTCGTCATCGGAGGAAGACCTTTGTTGTTTTTTCCCTTCGGCCCTTCGACCTCCACTATTCCGTTGTTGAGAGATATTTGGACTCCCTTTGGAATTTCGATTTTCTTATTTCCCACTCTTGACATGTCGGCGCCTCCCCGTTTTTTTTACCATACGTAGCAGAGGATTTCTCCGCCTAAATTCTTTTTCTTCGCAATTGCCCCGCTCATCACTCCTTCTGATGTTGAGAGGACGACGATCCCGAGTCCGTTCTTTATTTTCGGGATTTCGCCGCTTCCGCAATATATTCTGCAGGAAGGCATGCTGACTCTCTTCAAATCTTCGATTACCGAAACGCCGTCGTGATATTTAAGGGTAACGGTGAGGGTTTTTCCCGGATTGGCGTCTTCTTCCGTGTATTCGATGATATAGCCTTCCTTTTTAAGGACGCGCGCTATCGCCGATTTCATTTTTGATGAAGGCATCCGGACGCTTGGCAGCGTTGCCATGCCCGCGTTTCTTATGCGTGTAAGCATATCGCTTATGTGATCTTGCATGCTCATAAATTCATTCTCCTCCTCCTTTGAAACTGCCGTTGGAGTTCACAGCTTTAGCGTGTCTCTTTCTTGGCAGTTTCTTATTGATAAAACTGCGCAAAGCGCAGTAGGACGCTTATTACCAGCTTCCCTTCGTCACACCCGGAATCTGTCCGGAAGTGGCAAGTTCTCTGAAGCATATCCTGCATAATTTATATTTTCTTATGAATGCTCTTGCTCTTCCGCAGCGTTCGCATCTATTATATTTGCGCACTTGAAATTTTGGCTTTTTCTTGCTCTTATTTATGAGGCTCGTCTTCGCCATTTTTACTCTCCTTTGAGGTTTAAGGCAAACGGCATTTCCATCATCTGAAGCAGGTCAAAGGCCTCTTCATCCGTTTTTGCCGTTGTTACTACGGTTATGTTAAGTCCAAAATGTCTCTTCGCCTTGTCAAGGTCAATCTCGGGGAAAACCGTGATGTCTTGAATTCCAAAATTATAATTCCCCGATCCGTCAAAACCTTTTTTGGAGATGCCGCGGAAGTCGCGGACCCTTGGGAAGACGTTGTGCGTAAGCCTGTCAAGGAACTCATACATTCTTTTCCCTCTCAGCGTTACCATTATTCCGACCGGCATCCCCTTTCTCAACTTGAAGTTGGAGATGTTTTTCGTGGATTTGCGGACGGAAGGGATTTGGCCGGAAAGGGCGGCAAGGTGTTCCTTCGCCTCCGGCATCGCATCTTTGTCCATTTGCGTGCCAATTCCCATGTTGATCACTATTTTGCTCAAACGCGGAACTTGGTAGTTACTCTTGTAGTCCCTTTTTTTCCTCATGGCCGGAAGAACTTTTTCTCTGTATAATTTAAGCATGTCAGGCATAACGCAAAATCCTCACTTTACTGTTGCTCGCTTTTTTTGTCTTTGAGAAGCGTGAGGTTCGATACATGGGTCGAAACCTTCCTTTCTATACGGCCGCCCTTCTGATTCTTCTGGCTTTTCTTGACCGTTCTCTTCCCAATCATATTTTGTTTTTCAAGGCTCAAACCGCTCATTTCGAGGACGGCCCTGTTCTTCTTTTTGAGAATCGCGAGAACTTTGCCTTTTTCATTTTTGAACGTCCCGGAAATGACGTAGACATTATCATCTTTTTTAATATTGGTCTTTGACATATTTTAGATTACCTCCGGCGCCAGAGATATTATTTTTGTGAATTTCTTGTCCCTCAACTCTCTCGCCACAGGCCCGAATATTCTGGTGCCCCTCGGATTATTTTGCAAATCTATTATAACGGCGGCGTTCCTGTCAAAACGCAGATAAGAGCCGTCATTCCTTCTTATTCTGGCGGCAGTTCGGACTATCACTGCCTTGACCACCTCGCCCTTTTTGACCGCTCCGTTCGGGATGGCCTCTTTCACCGATGCGGTTACTATGTCTCCGATGTGAGCATATCGTTTATGCTGTCCGAGTATAGTTATAACGCCGAGCCTTTTGGCTCCCGAATTGTCGGCAACGTCAAGATTTGTCTGCATTTGTATCATTGCCGCCGTCTCCTGAGTTGTGTATTTTTTGTGAGAGCGAAACAACTTTCACCAGGCGCCATCTCTTACTTTTACTTGTAGGCCTCGTCTCTGCGATTAGAACCATGTCGCCGATTTTCGCCTCGTTTTTTTCATCGTGAACAACAAACTTTGATTTTTTCTTTATGATCTTTTTGAAAAGCGGATGCGGCATGCGACGGACAGTTTCAACAATTATTGTCTTGTCCTGTTTGTCGCTGACCACGATGCCGTTCCTTTCCTTGCGGCTTCCGCGTTTTTCGTCAGTCTGAGTTTCTTTCATGTCTTGCTTCCGTTTTTTTCTTCGTTTTTTTCTATGAGCCAATTGCAGAACTCATAAACCGCGCCGTTGCAGATGCCATCGGTTTTGAGTTTTGCAATTGGCTCTTATATTTGAAATCACGAGGTTGGCTTGGCGGATTTTCTTTTGCAGGCAGCTCTTTTGGTTAATTCGGTTTTTATCCTCGCCGTGCCCTTTCTTATCTCCGTTATTCTCGCGCTGTTCTTAAGTTGTCCGGTCTTGGCCTGAATGTTGAGATTAAGCCTCTCCTTGGAAAATGTGTCAAGCATATGCTCAAGCTCGGCGTCCGTCATTTGAACTATTTCTGAATTTTTCATATTATTTTTAGCCCTGTCCAAGTTGAGTTCGTGAAATAAACTTGCAACGAATCGGCAGTTTGCTGGCCGCCAGCGCGAGCGCTTCCTTGGCGATAGTTTCAACGCACCCGCTCAATTCAAAAAGAACCCTGCCGGGCTTAACCACGGCAACCCATCCTTCCACATTTCCTTTTCCCTTTCCCATTCTCGTTTCAGGCGGCTTCTTCGTAAAAGACTTGTCAGGGAACATTCTTATCCAGACTTTTCCCTTCCTCTTGAGATGACGGGTAACGGCAACGCGCGCCGCCTCAATCTGATTATTGGTGATCCACGCCCTGTCAAGAGCCTGAAGCCCGTAATCTCCAAAATCAAGCTTATTGCATTTTCTCGCCAGCCCGGCCCTGGAACCGCGCTGCATTTTTCTGTACTTTACCCTTTTTGGCATCAACGGCATAAAGCATTTCCTCCACAGACTGTTTCAAACATATCCAAACTTTAACACCTATTTTGCCGGCCGTCGTATTCGACTCGGCAAAACCGTAATCAATGTGGGCTCTAAGAGTATGGAGAGGAACTCTCCCTTCCATATATTGCTCCGTGCGCGCAAGTTCCGCCCCGCCGAGCCTCCCGGAACATTTCACTCTGATGCCCTCCGCGCCCAAGTCCAGAGCGGTCTTAATCGCCCTTTTCATCGCCCTTCTGAATCCTATCCTGCGCTCAAGCTGAAATGCGACAGATTCCGCGACAAGCTGAGCGTTCAAATCGGGGCTTGCCACTTCCTTGACTTCAACTTTGACATCTTTAATCGTTGCGAATTTCGCAACTGCAATTTCCATCTTATTGATGTCTTCTCCTTTGCGGCCGACAAGAAGTCCGGGCTTGGCGGAAAAAACAGTCACTCTTATCCTGTTGGCAGACCGTTCAATGAGAATTTTGGCTATGCCCGCCGAATTGTAGGACTTTTTAATGTAATCGCGTATGCGGACATCCTCGTTAAGCCACGAGCCGAATCCCTTTTTGTCACAGAACCATTTAGAATCCCAATTCTTATTGACTGCGACTCTGAATCCTATCGGATTTACTTTCTGACCCACTTTTTACCTCATGATTTATTGAGCTCTATTGTTTCTCGTCGGTAAGGACTACGGTGAAATGACTTGTCCTCTTTCTGATCCTGCCTGCCATTCCCCTTGCCTTTGGCCTGAATCTTTTGAACATCGGGCCCGGCGTTACAAGCGCGCTCTTGACGGAAAGCAAATCGCGTTTGATGCTGAGATTGTTTTCGGCGTTGGCAACCGCCGACTTCAGAGTTTTCAGCATCAATCTTGCCGATTTGCGCGAATTCAATTGCATCATTGAGATAGCCTCCACGACCGGCTTTCCGGCGAGAAGACGCGCCACTTCCACCGCTTTAGTCGGAGAGACTCTCACAAATTTTGTAATAGCGTGTATTTCCATAATTCCTACTTTTTCGCATTCTGGCCGGCCATGAACACCATGCCGGGCGTTATTTCGTTAATTTCCCCGTCTATCAAAATCGCGGCCGAGACGAAAGGCCTCACCGCGGTAATCTTTATTTTCGCATTGGTTTTTTCGGCGCGCAATATAAGCCCGCAGAAAGCTCCGCCGGAAGTTCCGGCAGACAGTATTATTGTCCCCGTCTCCCCTTCTATTTTCAGAACAGAACACTTGTCGAAATTATTCTTTTCCTCAACAGGCCTGAGTATCCGGTGCAGATTGTCGGACTCTCCATTAAGTTCGTCTAACGCGCAGCGGAGTTTAGCCCTGTCAACCTGCGTTAGAAAGTCCGGAGCCAGAATTCTTTTGTCAATTTCGCCTGCGAGAGAAGAGATTTTGTCTCTTAACGCCCCGACATGTTTTCTGATAAAAAGCATGTCTTTAAGCATTTGCATCTCTCTTTCCGAGAGGGATTTCTCTCCGGGATCAGATAACGCGCCCAGTATTCCAAGCTCCATGGCCGACCGGGTTTCCTCAAGTTTCCGATATTTTACAAGAACATCGGACAATTCATTTCTCAGCAGGCTGTTCTCTTTTTTCAGCGCCGATATTTCAGCCTCCTGTTCCAGGCTAAAATATTTTTTTTCATTCATCTTCGAATCATCGCCGGCGCTCAAAAAAGAGAGCCGCGAAATAAACAGGGCGCATAAAATACACGGCGTTCCTGTTCTTGTCCAACGAAAATTCATAAAAAAGTTAATTTTTTTTAACAACAGCGCCATCTTCACTGTCAGAACCAACGGTTTTAAAATATTTTCCGGCCATTTTTTCAAGGGCGGCAAACTGTTTCGGACTCAAGGTCTTCTTAACAGCGAATTGTCTCGAAAGCGAACTGAAAAATGATTTGTCATTTTTGCGCCTAGACGCCTCATCCCATTTTTCCATATTCTTAAATGCGTCTATGATATCGGCGATTTTTTTGTTGTCGGCGTCCGAGAGAAAAATTTCTTCTTTATGCCCGTCTTCATTGATCGCGAGGACTTCCGATATTTTGTCGAAATCCGTCAGATTAGCTTCGTGTTTCATAGCTATTTTTCTCAGCGCCGCGCTTTGTTTCGGGGATAGAGGAATTCCATCCTCAAGCCTTATCAGAAAAGATTTAAGAAATTTCGAATCATCGTATTTTCCTTTTCCGGAATCTTTTTCCTTCGGCAAAACAGCAATAATCTCTTTTACCACTGCGGCGGTTTTCGCGGCCGCCTCCGGGTCGCGCGCCGTCCCGCCGCTGCTTTTCCCCGACGCGGAATCCGCCAATTTGAAACGCGCGTCAATATCTGCGAAATTCGCAATCTGCGGTTTGTATTTGACGGCGACGGACTTTAGCGCATGCCACTGTTTTTCGGAAATGATTCCGTTCTCTCCAAACTGTTTTTTCACGGATTCGAAAAACTTTTTGTCATCATACGTTCTTCTGCCGATTTTACGGGGAGGATTCCATTCCGCTATGCCGTCAAGCGCTTTTATAAGGTCCGTCGAATCGGCTTTTTCAGGAGCGCCTATTGATTTCGCGTCCTTCACCCATATCGCGAATTTCGCATAAAAATCCGACAGCATTTTTTTCCATTGCAGTTTTCCCTCTTCAATCTTGTCAAGGTCGTTTTCCATTTCAGCGGTGAAACCTATTTGAAAGAGTTCGGAAAGAGTTTCAACAAGAAAATCATTGACCTTGAAGCCCAATTCAGTCGGAATAAGACGGCCTTTGGCGCGGATCACATACTTCCTTGACATAATTGTGTTCATTATTGTCGCGTATGTTGACGGGCGTCCTATGCCATTGGATTCAAGTTCTTTGATCAGGGCCGCCTCCGAAAATCTCGGCGGCGGCTCAGTGAATTTTTGCTCTTTCTCAAAGTTCCTGATAATCGCGGCACTTCCGGCTTTCAATGACAAAAGTTTTTCGGCGTCAATTAAATCGGAGTCTTTTTCGCTTTCATCATCGTCCTCCTCCTCCTTGTCGTCATAAGCCTTAAGAAAACCCTGAAAAACGAGACTTGAGACCGAAGTCCTAAACTCGTATTTCCTATCGTCAGCTCCTTTTACCATAGTTGAAACGGATATGACATCGTATTCGGCCGGTTTCATCTGGCTGGCTATGAACCTTTTCCAGATTAGCGAATACAATTTAAATTGTTCGTAGGAGAGAAAATTTCTTAGATCTTCGGGCTTGCGGGAGACGTTTGTGGGCCTTATCGCCTCATGCGCCTCCTGGGCGCTTTCGCGGCTTTTGAAAAAGTTGGGTTTCTCCGGCAAAAACCCGGCGCCAAATTCCGCCTTTATAAAATCCCTGCACGAAAATAACGCTTCTTTCGCGACGGACACCGAGTCCGTTCGCATATAAGTGATGAGACCGGCAGCGCCTTCTCCGCCAGCCTCAATGCCTTCGTAGAGTTGTTGAGCAATTCTCATCGTCTGGCTTGCCGAAAGCCTCAATGACTGGGCGGCGGATTGCTGCAAGGAGCTGGTTATGAACGGAGGAGGGGAATATTTCAACTTTCGCTTCGTCTCCACGGAATCTACGGAGCAGGATTTATTTTTAAGGACCGCATCCTCCATTTTTCCCGCTTCTTCCGCAGACGTAACATCAACTTTTTCGCCGTCAAGCGAAGACAGCTTCCCTTTAAATGTCCAGTCCTTTTTATCCGGACTGATGTCCGCGGTCAAATTCCAATATTCTTTGGGAATAAACGCGGTTATTTCCTTTTCCCTGTCGCACACTATTCGCAGAGCGACCGACTGAACCCTTCCCGCGCTCAATCCTTTTGCTATCTTTGACCACAACATTTCGCTGATTTTGAATCCGACAATCCTGTCGAGAATCCTTCTCGCCTGCTGCGCGTCAACAAGATTAATATCTATCGAGCCGGGATGCTCAAAAGCCTTCGCTATCGCGGATTTTGTGATTTCATGAAATACGACTCTCTTAAAATCGGCTTTTGTCGAATCCTTGAGGGTTTCCTGAAGATGCCAGGCTATAGCCTCTCCCTCCCTGTCAGGGTCGGGGGCGAGAAATATGTGTTTAACTCCTTTCGCATGAGTTTTCAGGGCGCTTATCACGGATTTTTTGCTTATCTGATAGGAAGGTTTGAATCCGTCGGCAATATTTACGCCAAGACTGTTGGCAGGCAAGTCCCTGACATGCCCCATCGAGGCGGTTACAAAATACTCTTCTCCGAGCATTCGGGATATGGTTCTCGCCTTCGCCGGCGATTCGACTATCACAAGATTTTTCATAATTGCCTCCTTATCGAGAAAATTTTCCCGGGATTTTGCGTTATCAATTTTTTCATTTCCATCATCGAGAGCAGGGAGAGAAGTTTTCCGGCGTCTATTCCGCTTTCAACCGAGAGAGAGTCGGCGCTTTTTTCCCCCTCCTCTAAAAGAGTTGTAATTTTTAACTCATCTTCGCTGAGTTTCAAGTCATTATGTGAAATATTTTCAGTATTTCCGCTTTCTTCGGATTCGGTTTTGAGATGGTTTCTCATTCCGGGAAGGAAGTCAAATTCCTCAAGAATATCATCAAAGTTTTCAACGAGCTTCGCTCCGTCTTTGATGAGTTTGTTGCAACCCCTCGCCTGCGGATTGTCCGCCTCGCCCGGCACCGCAAAAACAAGCCGCCCGTGCTCAAGTGCAAATTTCGCGGTTATCAGCGCGCCGCTTGAGCTTCCGGCTTCAATCACTACCGTGCCGAGCGAAAGCCCTGATATTATCCGGTTCCTCATCGGAAAAGAGCGTTTGTTGGGAGGAAATTCCATCGGGAATTCACTGATTACCGCGCTTCCGGACTCCACAATCCTCTTCGCGAGAGGCAGATGATCTTGGGGAAAAATCCTCGCTAGTCCTCCGCCAAGCACGGCGACAGTTTCGCCCCCCGCATCAAGAGCAGCCTTGTGGGCGATCGCGTCGGTTCCGAAAGCCAGGCCTGATATTACAGGCCAGCCGGCGTACGCCGCCGAAGAGGCAAGATACTCCGACATCCTCCGCCCGTAATTTGTAATTCTCCTCGATCCAACTATCGCGATGGATTTTTTTGAAAGAATCTCCGCCGACCCTCTGAGATATATGCACAGCGGGGCGTCAGGCAATTCCAGCAGCCGCGGAGGATAACTCTCATCGTCTCTTGTTATTATTGACACTCCGGCTTTTTCACAGAGTTTCAATTCGGCGTCTATATCTATGTTTTCCTTCCATTTTGAAATTTCTTCGGCAAGAATAGTCCCTATGCCCTCAACTGACTCAAGCGCCTTCTTCTTGGCCGACAACGCCTCCGCCGGGCTTCCAAAACTTTCACACAGTTTGGAAAGCTTTATCGGCCCTACGCCGGAAACCATGTTCAATATAATATATGCTTCTTTATTCGTCATAAGTATCTTCTGCTTCCCTTGTTGTTTTAAGTGGGTAAATTGTTCGAATATCCAATATCCAACACTCAATTTCCAATTTCCATAGAAATTACTAATCGTCTCATAATAGTCTCGATGCGTCTTCGATTGGAAAAAAGGAGCGCGGGTTTTCCAAC
>JAGVIF010000042.1 GCA_020056205.1 Lentisphaeria bacterium
ACCGATTTTATCAATTTAGTTTCATTTTGATAAAACTGCGAAACTCGCGGTAGGATGCTAAATTCTACTTTCTACTTTTTTTCACTCCCGCACTTCCTTTTCCTATTTGGAGATTTTTCAATCTTTCAATCACCCAATCGTCGACGCTCTGACACTTTGACACTTTGACACTCTCAATCTCCCGAACTCCCGAACTTCTTCCCTTATTCTTTTGGGTTGCGGGCAAAACCCGCCGTCAACTCAGCCTTTTCGATCTCCTTGAGGATTTCCTCGCGGGTTCCCGGCTTTTCAAGGACTTTGCGGACATTTGGATTCTTCAGCGTGAACGCGAGCTTCGAGATCAACTGCAGATGGACGCGCGGAGAAGGGGATACCAGTGTGAAAAGACAGAATACGTCCTTCTTGTCCAACGCTCCGAAATCAATCGGTTTTTCAAGGAAGCAGAGGGTTATCACAGGAATCTTGACGTTCAGTATCACCGGATTCCTGACATGTGGGATGGCTATTCCTTCGCCAATGCCTGTAGACGCCATGTTTTCACGGGCGAGCAAAACATCGAAAAGAAAATTCCGGTCAACATTTTCCGGAAGTTTCATTATGTCAACGACATTTTTGAGCGCGGTTTTCTTATCGGCGCCCTTTATTCGAAAGAATATCCCTCCGGCCTTCACGGATTCCGCAATTGACGGAACGACGTTTTCTTCCGCGGCGGGAGATTCGAAGATTTCAGGAGACACATTTATCTTCCGGGCAGTCGCCCATTCAAGTAGTTCAGCCCTGTTGAACCGGAACAGGTCGTTGATCTTGTACGCCGGTATTATCCGCTGGTCTACCCAGCGGCAAACAGTCCTTTCGGACACATTGAAATACTTCGCCACGTCATGAACTGTCAATTGCATCTGAAATCCCCGTTTTGCCTAGTGCCCTGTAACTCAAATATATTCGGACAAGATTGCGATAATTCCGGATGCCAGGGCGCGGTTCGAAAATCCAAGACGCTATTGAAATAGCGGCGGCGTTTTCGAGACGCGACCCGGCGCCGGAAGAGCGCAACCGCTTTGCGGCAAGGTGCCTTTCGGGCGTATTCAAAGCCGGAACGCTCGAACGATGTTTCAACATTGCCCTTCACCCTTCAGCTCCGAATCCATCCCAAAATCCGCCTTGTCTTGCCGAATATATTTGAGTTACAGGGTGCTATAAAGCGGATCGGGAGTTTTACCTTTATTTTAATAAAAAAAAATGATTTTCGCGATGAAACAAGATAAAATAAATCGGCAATAATAAAAATCAAGAGATTTTGCCTTTTTCTTTTGTATAAGTTCGGCTGATTTCCACTTTATCTTACGCTTGCAATATTTAGATATGACTCTAATTTATGCATGTATAAATTAGAGTGCGCATGAATTTCAACACGCAGGGGGGAGATTCGCTGCAGGGACGATACCACTACCATCGCCTTCATCCCCTGTCTCTTTATGAAATCTCCTCCCGGCCAAATTCGGACGATCTCGGGCATCTCATGCAATTCGGAGGATTTCCAGAGCCTTTCCTCAAAGGGAATACACGCCATTGGAAGCGTTGGCAACGGGAACATCAAAGCAGGGTCATCCACGAGGATCTGATCAGCTTGGAACATGTCAAGGAGGTGACGCAACTTGATCTCCTTGCGCAGGCGCTTCCTGAACGGGTCGGGGCGCCTCTGTCCATCAACAACCTGCGCCAGGATCTTTCGGTCGCTTTTGAGACAATTGACCGCTGGATCACCATCCTGGGTGTCTGACGGAATACTGGAGATGTTTCTGTCCCTCCTGCCGCCAGAAACGGGTTCTCGAACTTTCGATCTATGCCCGCGAGAATGTTTTTGCGAAAGTTCCGCGCCGACAATTTGCCTTCACCATTTTGAAACGCCTCCGGATATATACTCTATGTTGACACGGCGCTATCGCTCTGACGGTTTCTTCTCAATCTTCAACCCTTTCTCGTCGGCGTATTTTGCGAAATTCGCAGATTCTTCCTCCCTGCCTTCGCTCTTCAAGACGATGTATATCCTTGACGCCGCATAATCAAAATCACTTTTTTCCTTCAACGCATTTCTGAAAGCCGACAAAGCCTCTTCCGTTTTTCCAAGCCTCAGATATGATTCACCAAGGTTGACCAAAACAAAAGGACGGTGAGCGCCCGGCAATTGCGAGGCGATTGCAAAATATCCGGCGGCGTCCGAGTACAAACCTTTCGTTAGGCATATCACGCCAAGATTCATAAGCGCCCGGCTGTGAGCCGGATTCAAGCTGAGACAACGCGAATAAGCTTCAGAGGC
>JAGVIF010000450.1 GCA_020056205.1 Lentisphaeria bacterium
GGTTTCGGCACGGACCCTTACTTCGGTAGCTACGAGGACCACTGGTTGCCTCCGGCCATGACCAAACGCATGGCGGCGGCCCGGCCCATCCCGGAAAAGCATCGTCCCGTGATGGTCATCCAAGCCAATCAATGGTGGCCCAACGACCCTGTCATGCAGAAAACCTTCCGGCCCGTCTGGAGCTACGCGGCTCCCATCAGCGTGATTGCTCATGGCGGCGGGGGCGTGGGCTACTATCGGCACAACTATCTCGTTACAAATCCGCTTTACGCGCGCAATGCGGCTAAGGCCTTTGGTCTATGCCAATTTATCGAGTCGCGCGGGTTTTATCCGAGCGTAGTTCCTCCCAACGTGGCGCTGCTCGAATCGCGCGCCGGACAGGATTGGTGGCAGGTGAAAATGCAGGTCGGTTCTCCGGGAAGCGAGGTTGTGAAAAAAGATGCTAAAACCGTGGAAGTCGAACGTGTTGAAGGCGGCGGCACCGTCACCACCGCCGCTCAGAGCAGCCGCGCCCAACTCTGCGAGAGGATTCGCGGTCACATTCATCACAAAGTCATCATGGAACGCTTGTTCGATGAATGCGTCCCTTTCAACCAGTTCCAGCTCGATCACCCGGCTGACTTGAGCGTGTTAAAGAACTATCAGTTGGCGATTCTGCCTTTCCCTTACTCGATTCCGAAAGAATCCGTTGCGGCGCTGGAAAAGGCGGTGCAAGGAGGACTCAAACTCCTGCTCATCCGTCACAAGGGCGAGACCGACCCGCTGGGCGAGCCGTATCCGGAAGGTCCGCTACTGGCGCAACTGCTGAATAAATATCCGCAGCAAGTTCAATTTTGGGAGGATGACCTGATGGCTCAGGGGAGTCATCCACAGTGGATCTCCAAGTTCAAACAGTTTGTGGAACAGGCGGTGGGGAACGCCGCGCCGATCCGGGTGGAAAAGACGGGGGACGTGGAAGTGGCTATGCGCGAGACCGCTGACGGGAAACACTTCGTGTTTCTGATCAACTGGGATCTCGGTTCTCAAGCAGGGGTGTTGAAATTTCCCGGCGCCAAGGGCTCCTACGACATCGAGGAAATCGGCTTTTCGGAGGAAGACCCGCTGCAACGCCGCAGCCGTGGCGTGCTCAAAGGCGATGCCCTTCAAAAAGGGATTTCCTTTTCCCTCAAGGCCGGTGAGGTACGTTGCTGGCTGATGACCCCGCAGGGTATAAGTTCAGTAAACCCTGCGAGCCAAGTCGTAGCCCTGAGCTTGCCTGTGCCCTGAGCTTGCCGAAGGAGCCGAACCAGTCGAAGGGCGAAGACTGGTTCTTTTACTGAACTTATACAAAAAATAAGGTGCAAGCGAAGATGAGCCAAACCAAAACCAAAGACGGTAATGAGCGGATCGTGGCGGTCGATCTGTTTCGCGGCCTTGTGGTCGTGTCCTATTTCATCGCCGTCAACACCGGCCCTGGGCTGCCGTGGTGGATGTATCACGGCTATGTGACCAATCATCCGCAGTTGACCTGGGTTGATTTGGTTTGGCCGGCGTTCCTCTGGATCACCGGGGTTTCGATCCCGTTTGCCATGACGCGGCGAATTGAGCGGGGCGCCTCCGCTTGGAACATTCTCGGCCATATTCTTTGGCGATTTGCCGTCCTAGTTTGGATCGGCGTCCTGTTGGTTCCGGTGGGGGAAGTGCGCTTTGACTTGATGCCCATTTCCAAAAACTGGTATTTCCTGTTGGGATTCCTCTCCCTTGTGGGCGCGTTTGCGCGATGGGACGCCTTTCGGGTGGAGGGCTGCTTCCGGCGGGACCGCGTCATCCGAGCCGTCCAGATCGTGTCGGTGGCTTATCTGATCTTTGCCACCCTCGTTGTCCGATACGGCTCCCAAGGACACACGATCCTCACGGCTGGAGGCAACGGACAAACATGGGGCGTGCC
The DNA here is from genome assembly GCA_020056205.1 of Lentisphaeria bacterium. Taxonomy (GTDB): domain Bacteria; phylum Verrucomicrobiota; class Lentisphaeria; order Victivallales; family GWF2-50-93; genus JAGVIF01. Next base: position 1,928 of record JAGVIF010000450.1, read on the forward strand.
GTATTCCATCATCGGCTCATTTGGGGCGGCATTCCTGTGGATGGGCACGTTATGGTGGTTGACCCGCAAAGCGCTGGCCGTTCGCATCGGCCTCCTTGGGCTTTGTCTGCTGGCCATCATGAACTCGAAGGGAGGCGGCATTCTGACGCAGTTGATCCCCGCTCAATTCACTTACATTTCCATTGTAGACCAGAAAGGATTCATCGTGTTGGCTGGCACCATCGTGGGCGACCTGCTGCTGATGCAGCGTGCAAACGGCGTGAATCTTCGCCAATGCCTGTCGGGTCTTGGCATCGGACTGCTGGCGGCCGCGTTCCTAGCTGATCCCGCGCTGGGCTGGAGCCTGCAGGAGGGGACTTTGCGTTACGGCTTGTTGTGCAGCGGTGTGTTCACGCTCGGGTTCTGGTTTGTCTGGGAGTTGGGAAAGCGAATGAAGTTTCCTCTGGAAAAACCACTTATGGCTCTCGGTTCCAATGCGCTATTGGCTTATTTCATGGGCCTGCCGTTCCTCGCCCTGCAGGGAATGATCGGCATCAGCGTTCGGAAAGATCTCTGGGGTGGCATGGAAGGTTGGCCGGGTCTGGTGGATCCCCTCGCATGGACGGTGGTCTTCACGCTGTGCGTGATGGCGGCCAACCGCAAGAAAATGTTTCTTAAAATTTAAATTTTTTCCATCAAAAACCTTAACCCAATGAGGATTAAAATGAGACAAATAGTGAAACGATTCCTGTGTATTACGGCCGTCATGACGCTCCAAGTTACGGCTCAGGCAGCCGATTCGCCGGCGGAAAACCCGATATTGAATATCCCTCCCAAGCCTGCAGTTAAAGACGATATCATGTTTTACGCCAGTTTCAGTACACAGACAAAACCTGAAATATCCGTGGACGGAAGAGATATAATTTTGCATGGTTCGGAAATTAAATCAAATGAAGGCCTTAACGGCAGGGGAGCTTTGTTTTTATCACAGGAAGGGTATGCGGAAATTGGTAGTATGAATGTTTTTCCTTTTGAAGGTACAATATCCTTTTGGTTTAAGCCTGTAGGAGATCCAGTCGGAGGTTCCCATACGTATATGTCATGGGCATGGCAGAACGGGGGATGGCCTTATATGGTGTTTTCACAGGGATGGTGGGAAGGAAGCGGAGGCGCCGGATATACATATTTCGTATTTGAAAATTATATTAACGGAGGAAGCAAGGCGACTGATGTGTCAATTGGGAAATGGGCGCATTTTACTATCGCATGGAAAACTGCGGAAAACGGTGTGGAAATAAAAATATATCAGAACGGGCTCCTGCATCTGCGCCACATGTCCGATCCGGATAAAAAAAATCTACAGCAGGACGCGTCCATAAAGGGCAATATATATTTGGGCGCCGATTTGGGGTCATCCCTTGCCAATCAAAGAAGGGCTCATGGATACATAAATAATTTATACATTTATTCTAAATATTTATCAGATGAAGAAGTAAAAAAACAATTTTTGAAAGATGCTCCAGAAGATATTAAAGCTGACGCAGATAATCCATTTGCATGGATGAATGATGCTATAAATAACAAGCCGAAGGAAAAACGCGATGCAAAAGGAAATCTTCTTGAGAGCCGCGCAATTATGGATGAAGGATCATTTTATCTTAATTCAAAGGGGAAAATTGATAAAATTATTGACCGCATATATCTTGCCGGATATAATGTGATAGTAACCTGCGTAAATCATGGCAGAGGCGCTGAATATTTTACTGAATTCGGTAAAATGTCTGATAGGGCGGTAAATTTTCATAAAGAATTTCCAAATTATAATCCGTATGAATATTTCATCCAAAAAGCCCATGAAAAAGGAATTGAAGTGCATTCATGGTTCTGCGTATTTATGAATCAGCCATTAAATAAAGAACCGGCCGCATATCCGGAATTTGCGATTAAAGGGGATGATCACTTTTATAACGGATATGATCCGGGATTTAGAGGCCTCATAGTAAATATAATGGCAGATCATGCGAAAAATTATAAAATTGACGGAGTAAATCTGGACTTTATAAGGCTGGGCGGAGGGCTGGATACTGAAATAGCGGCGAAAGAATATTTCCGAATATATAAACGTAATTTAAACGATGACAGAAATGATGCTGAAAAGATGGCTGAATTTGCTTCATATTGTGTAAGCGATGTTGTAAAAGAGATTAGAGGGAAATTAAATAAACTCAGAGACGGTATTATAGTCTCCATATCCGGCACGGTGCAGTTAAAAAAAGACGGATTTGCCGAAAACGGAAGAAATCCGAATACCTGGCTTGATCAGGGCTGGATTGACGTAGCATATATTATGGATTATTTTAAACAGTTAGGCACAACTAGGTTTGATGTGGGACGCAAAGAATCATTATTTCCTGAGGGGTATGTATTTATAGTAGGCAACTATGAGCATGCAGGTAAAGTAGTGCCGAGAGAAGCTGAATTAGTAGCAAAGTTAATTGATTACTGCAGGAGAAAATACAATGACGGGAATGGCGTCGCAACATATATTTATTCAATGCTTTCCGATGAACAGATCAAGGCATTGCGCGCGGGACCGTTCAAGGAACTCTCAAAACCAAGCTGGAAAACAAACCCACCGAAAGCGGATCATTTGTTCGACAGCAAGATCGGAGAAAAAAAAGAACATGCGAAATAAACTTTCCTGCATTTAATAAAGGAGTTGGATTTATGGCGTCTTATATTTCCGGCGCGGAAAAAAACTGGGTTGTTTCGTGCGGCAGTATGTTAATGAATATTAATAAAAAAACGGGAGCGCTGTCATCGGTAATTATTAAGAACAATAAACCATTTCTGTGGACAAATGTCCCGGGAGAAATAATTATCACCGACGACTTGACAGGCAGGACATTCAGGAATAGAGACATAAAAAAATCTGAAATCGCCAAATCGGGCAACACGCTCAGCATAAAAAAATATTTCAACGGCGCCCCATGGATTTTACTTGAAACCTATTCCGCTGAAAAAGACTGTATCGGATGGGAAGGCAGACTGATAATGGAAGAAGGAGATTACAGGTCATGCTCCATATCATACCGCATACCGCTTAACCAGCCGATTTATCCATTGTCCATATGGGCGCCAAAGGAAAAGATGCCCACCAAGGTGCACAGACACGCCGAGCTTGTTCTGGAGTACGCCGAAGTCAACAGCGGCATAATCATACCTGCTGTTTCTGTATATAATGAAAAAGAAAATAATGGGCTGTTGATTGCAATGCCGTTTGACTTTAAAACACCCAGGATGAATTTTAAATCATCCTACAGGGAAGAATACATAGAAAGCAAATTTAGTTGGATGGCTTTAAGCCGGGAAAAAATTCCGCGAACGAGTTTAATTTTCCGCGGCATTGAAGGCAACTGGAAACACGGATTCGGATGGCTGTATCAAAAATACAACGAATACTTTAAACCCAGAAGCAGTATAATACATAATTTCTGGGGAGGACATGTGTGCAGTACTCCTTTTACTTCACCATCAGAATTGAAGGTAATGTCAGGGCTTGGCCTGAAATGGTATGAAATTCATCAGCATTTTCCGTATTATGGAACATATTTCCCAAGTGGAATCAAGAAATGGAAGGGCGTAGATTCAAAGAAAGAAGCTCCTTTAATAACCGCAGGCATGGTAAAAGAAATGATCCATAAACTTCATTCAGCCGGAGCGTATGCGATGCCGTATATACAAGTTGCGGGGGATGGAGACAACAGCAATATCGCGGGCAAGTATAAAAGCTCCGTTTTGAAAGATATACGGGGAAATGATTTAAGCTCATGGACGGGAACAACCATGATGAATTCAGA
>JAGVIF010000428.1 GCA_020056205.1 Lentisphaeria bacterium
ATATAAACGAAAGTTTTATTCTCAAAAACAAGGTCGGTGGTGTGCCGCGCCGAGGTCAAGTTTTCAAGGCTGTAATGATGCGCGCTAAACTCAAAAACAGGCAGGCCTATCACCATAAGGCCGTCAGCCTTTGAGTTTGCGAACGCTGCCCATCTCACATCGGATTTATTTCCGTTTTCCTGAGGGTGGATGTAGGGGACATGTTGTTCCATTACTTTTCCCGCGAAATTCGCAATTTTGGCGCTTTCTTTTCGGTCGCAGTAATTTTCATGCGGTCCGCGTCCGAACCATTCAACGCGCGTAAAACCTTCAGGCATTGTGAATTTGAAGCCGCTTCTCGGAAGTCTCGGCAGATTTTTTGCCGGCCTTACCGAGTGACTGATAATTATCATTCCCGATGAATGAATTTTATATTCCGTAAGACAATTGAAAGCTGGTTTCATCGCCTTTACGGCAAGATTGTATTCAGCCGTGAACACGGCGGTATCGGGGCTGATTTTGCGAAATTCGCAATCCAGCATTTTGGGGACGAGCCTGTCAAAACCCGCCTCTATCCATTTGTTTCCGACTCTTTCGCCAAAACGCCAATTGTCGTCATTATCGGTCGGCGCCCGCCAGAAGTTCGCCTCGGGCCCTTTTTCAAAAAGTTCAGTTCCTTTAAAAGAAAGGGAAATTATTTTTCCATAGAATTCATCTATCGTCAATTGAAATAAATTGCCGGAAACAGCAATTATTTTTCCGGTTTTTTTCACATCTAATTTATTTTTTCCGGATATGTTGAAATTAATTTTGTCCTTTGTCTTTGATTGAATAATGAATTGCGTCCATGCGGTTTCGTGTCCGCTTTTCGCCCACGCGCATTTTTCTTTCAATTTGAATGAGATGTTCAAAATTTTGTGGGTTGAATCCGGAATTTTCTTTGCCCTGTCGAAAGGAATTTTTATGATTGCGTTTTGTGCCGGGGCTATCGTCGGAATGTCAAGAGTTCCGGAGTCAACAAGTTCCTCATCGCAGAAAAACAACCAATCCGCTTTGAGATGATCCAGAGAAATAAAGTCATAACGATTTTCAACTGAAAAGAGCCCTTTTGAGAGGTTCTGCTCCTTTACGAAAACAGGCTCAAGGACTTTTTTGTATTCAAAGAGGGCGGGATGGGGCTGACGATCCGGAAAGACCATTCCGTCTATGCAGAATTTGGCATCATTAGGCTCGTCGCCAAAATCTCCGCCATACGCATACCATTCGGCGCCGTCCGCATTTTTCATCCTGACGCCGTGATCGCACCATTCCCAAACACAACCGCCGATTAACTTTTTGTGCGTCCTGATCGCATCCCAGTATTCTTTGAGATTTCCCGGGCTGTTTCCCATTGCGTGGGCGTATTCGCACATAATGAAGGGACGCGAATCGCTTTTGTCCTTCGCTATTTTAATGATGGCCTCGACGGTCGGATACATACTGCTTTTGATGTCGGCGACAGGCCCGCCGTCGCCCGGCTTTTCCGCGTTTTCTCCTTCGTAGTGGATTGGACGGGATTCGTCGCGCTTTCTTATCAAATCCGCCATCGCGTGGTGATTTTTTCCGAACCCCGATTCATTTCCGAGCGACCAGATGATTACGGAAGGATGATTTTTGTCGCGTTCAATCATCCGCTCAGCTCTGTCGAGAAAGGCCTTTTTGAAAAGTGGAACCCTTGCCGGAATGTCATCGCCATCGTATCCAAATCCATGCGTCTCGAGGTCAGCCTCATCTATCAGATAGATTCCAAATTTGTCGCATAATTCATACCATCTGGGGTCGTTGATGTAATGCGAAGTTCGCACCGCGTTTATGTTGTGCCTCTTCATAAGAATAATGTCTTCAATCATGTTTTCGACAGTAACCGCATGCCCCGTGTCGGGATTTGACTCATGCCGGTTGACGCCCCGAATCAAAATTGGTTTTCCGTTCAGCAAGAGCCTGCCGCCGTTAATCTCGATCTTTCTGAAACCGACATTAAAACGCCTGATGTCAATAGTTCCCCCTTTTTTGTCCTTCAATATTACAAGAGCGGTATAAAGATTTGGAGTTTCGGCATTCCACAGCATAATGGGGACTTCGACTCCGGCGGTAATTGTTTTTTCCCCGGTCGAATCAACATTTATAGAATGTTGAGCCGCAATATTTCCGTTGTGGTCATAAAGTTCCGCGTCGAGAGTTAACTCTAAACTTTTCTCCTTGGACGTTCCTGCAATTTCGATTTCAAAATCAATAGCCGCGTTAAGGAAACTTTTGTCAAGATCGCTCTTGATAAAAACGTCTCTGATATAAGTTTTCGGGGTGAAAATGAGATATGCGTCGCGAAAGATGCCAGAGAGCCTCCAAAAGTCCTGGTCCTCAAGGTATGAAGCGTCAGACCATTGAAAAACCTGCACCGCTATACTGTTCCTTCCTTTTTTTAAAAAATCCGTTATTCTGAATTCCGAAGTCATATGACTGCCCTGGGAGTAACCAGCCATATCCGAGTTGATCCAGACATAAAACGCGCTGTCAACTCCTTCAAATACGAGGAAAACCTCTCCTTTTGTCCAGTCTTCCGGAATCTCAAATTCTCTGAAATACAATCCTACGGGATTATCATCGGGAACGCGCGGCGGGTCAATAGGAAAAGGGTATCTAACATTAGTGTAGTGAGGTATGCCGTAACCATGCATTTGCCAGTTGGAAGGCACTGGAATATTGTCATAATCCGCGCTGATTTTTGCCGGAAAGTCCTCAGGAACTTCGATGTGAGACTTTAAGTATTTGAATTTCCATGTTCCGCTAAGAGACCGAAACATTTCAGAGCTTATCCTGTCTCCTTCAATCGCGGATTTTTTTGAATGAAAAGGGACTGAATAAGCCCTTGGCTTTTCCCTGTTCCTGTGCATTAAATCAAGATTTTCCCAGTCATTCATGCTTTTTGGGTATCTCATTTTTTTCCCTTTTGTTGTTGTTGGGGGGGCGCTCCGTAACACTACGGGAAGCTAACATAAAAATAAGATTTTACCATTCCGGCTCACAAATTTTATTTCTCCTGTTCCATTTTCCTTTTTCCCCTTGATTTACGGGGTTCACGCCGCAAATTACCATCGTTTTGTTTGTATTGCAGCGACCGACGGCGGAGGTCGCAGTTTTGCCTCCGGCAAGCGTCGCTTCGCTCGGCAAGGCCGCGACCGTGAAATGACCGGCCACGGCGAGCGTGGCCCTCCACAT
>JAGVIF010000595.1 GCA_020056205.1 Lentisphaeria bacterium
ATTCAGCGTCCTACCCCGAGCGCTTACGCCTCGGGGTTTTATCAAAATGAAACTAAATTGATAAAATCGGTGTTCATCGGTGGTGAAGTTTCAAAGGAGGAGTCAGAATTTCCAAATTCTTCACCGCAGAGATGCGTAATACGTAAAGTTTTATTTCTTTATTTGCGATTTTAAAACGCTGAACCCTGAACACTGAACCCTTTCTTTATTCTTTTGGGTTGCGGGCGGATACCGCCTTAATCCTCACTTTTTTTTTCGATAATTACCGCGTATGTCTCAAGTTTATATTGAAGCCCCGACGATAGGCATATATATCGTATGAGCTCTCCTGCGGGGATTGAAGTAAGCTCAAGGCTCACATTACAAGTTCCCTTTTTTATATTTTTGAGGATGATGTTTATCCCTTTTCCCTCTTTGTCAATCTTTTTGGACTGCGCTCTTATATATTCAAACGCGAAAATTATGTCAACCTCGTCAAATTTTATTTCCTCAAACACAATTGAACCTAATTTCTTCTCAATAGAGTTTTCGGCATGATATGCACCTTTTAAAAAGAAAAAAACAAACACGAAAATTATTATCCGCCAAAATTTCACGATAAAATCCTTGATTTAAGGCAAATAGAGGTGTAAACTTACTACGCGCTGGTGTAAAAATCAATTGGGGAATGGAAATGAGCAACGCTGTTCAATGCGAATTATGTCCCAAATTCTGCATTATCGGGCATGGGGAAAGCGGCGATTGCAGGGTTAGGATCAATATTGACGGAAAACTTGTCGCCACGACATTCGGGTTTCCGTGCGCTGTCCATTGCGATCCGGTGGAAAAGAAACCGCTTTATCATTTTCTTCCAAACACGAAGGCGTTTTCAATCGCGGCCGCGGGGTGCAATCTTCATTGTCTAAACTGTCAGAACTGGGAAATATCTCAATGCAATCCGGAAGACAGCGAGGCATACAGCCTTCCTCCCGCCGATGTCGTCTCAAATGCTCTCAAATACGAAGCCGCATCCATCGCCTACACATACACCGAACCGGTGGTTTTCTATGAGTATACTTGTGAAACTGCGAAAATCGCAAAAGAAAAAAATCTCAAAAATATTCTTGTTACGGCCGGATACATCAACCCAAAGCCTTGGGCCAAAATGCTGTCTTTGGCCGACGCCGCAAACATAAACCTCAAGGGCATAAGCGATGATTTTTACAGGAAAATATGCGGCGCGACTATAAAACCGGTGCTGAACGCAATAATAAAGGCCGCCGAATCGGGGATAGTCCTTGAAGTAAGCAATCTCATAATTCCAACACTTAACGACAAAGAGGATGACATTAAAAAACTTGTTAAATGGATTAAATTCAATCTCGGCAAAGAAATTCCTCTTCACTTCCTGCGCTTCTTCCCTCATTATAAAATGAAAAATCTGCCGCCAACGCCGCCAAAAATGCTCGAAAACGCATGGGATATCGCCAAAGAAGAAGGCCTCGCTTATGTTTATATCGGCAATCTGCTCGACTCCAAAGGACACGACACCGATTGTCCGGCTTGCGGAAAAAAACTTGTCAGACGGGTCGGAATGACTACTACCGAGGTCAACATTAAAAACGGTAAATGTTCGTGCGGAAAGGAGATATACGGGCTATGGAACTAAAACTTGACAGAAGAAAATTTCTTAAAACATCTATAGTTGCGATTTTCGCAATAGCGGGCGGTTTTGCGGTCAATTTCATCTCACGAATTCGAAGATGCGTTTCAGCCGATTTTTCTTCAAAGTATCTAGGAAAAATAAAGGGAAACGATGATTTTTCCAAAGAAGGACATTGGGCGGGATAAAACAAACACGGAGGATAAAAACAATGACAAGCAGTCTGATCGGGAGTCTCACAACAGTTTTGAGCAGTATAGTAATTCTAATTGTTCTTGCAAAACTCAGCAGACAAATGGACAATATGAGTAAAACTCTTAAAGCGATAGACAAAAAGATTCTTGAGGAAGATATTATAGCGTCAAGGATAAGCAAAGAGTTGGAGTGGATTAAGTCCGAATTCAAAATCCTTGAAGGCGACGCCAAGTGGAAAGAGTGAGCGTAACCCCAAGTTTTGCGTTTGAGCAACGCGGCATATCTGCTTGTCAAGGAGAGACTTGGGAGTTGAAGTAAATAAAATAAGGGCTTATTTTGAACCCTGTGGGATGCCCACTAAGACAAAATTATAAAATATATAAAACACACTTGACAAAAAGCTTAAAGTAAATATATTGTAGTTATGAAAGCAATACATTTTCAATGGGATTCTGATAAAGC
>JAGVIF010000419.1 GCA_020056205.1 Lentisphaeria bacterium
TCTTTTGAGTTTGGCTTCGCATTCTTCGAGCGCCTTCGATACCTCGGTATCGTCGGGCTCTCAGAATACGAATCAATTCTCAAAATCTTCGCAATCTATACGCAATTTTAAGCCTTATAGAGTATAAAATAACATAATATGGAAGACGAAGTAAAAAAAAGCGCGGACGCGCAAGAGCAGGAAAAGGATTTATTTGTCATATCTTCTCCGGACCCTCTGCCCGAAGACAAAAATAAAATAACGGCGTTTGAAAACGACGCCGAAGACGAGATAGAGAGAAAAACGAAGACGAACAGAATCCCAAAACCGGCTCCCAAAAAAGCGGACACTACCGCCGCAAAATCCGAAGCGCCGATGAGTTCGAACACCGTGTCAATAAGGCGCAGTGAACTCAAAGGCGACTTCAAACCGGATGCATGGAAAAAACTAAAGATAGCCTGTTACCATTGCGGGCAAAAACTCGATCTTTCCGAGATGAAACCGTTCAGCGAAATCGAATGCCCGTCTTGCAGCGTTAAGATAATCGTTCCAAAGTGGTTCGATAATTATCTTCTTGAGGAACCCGGCGGCGAGGGCGGAATGGCGACAGTCTACAGGGCTTTAGACCTCACCCTTGACAGAGAAGTCGCCATAAAAATACTAAACTCAAGTTTTTCCACGGAGGCCGACAGAAGTCAGCTCTTCCTCCACGAGGCAAGAACAGCCGCGACAATAAACCACTATGCGGTAATTCCGGTATACACCTGCGGAAATTTTGAGGAACAACCGTATATAGTAATGCAGTTCATGGACGGAGGCTCGCTTGAAGCCAAACTCGACAAAGCCAACGGAAGACTCCCTATCAATCAAGCCCTCAAATGGGTTAAAGATGTGGCCGACGGACTCGACAATGCCAGAAGACACGGCATAATACATCACGACGTAAAACCGGCAAACATACTCCTTGACAACGACGGAAACGCGAAAGTGGGAGACTTCGGGATAGCACAGGCCTTATATGACTGGCGCTCCGAAAATATCTCGAAGATAACAAGAACGTGGGCAAGCCCGAATTACGTAAGCCCGGAAAAAGTATCCTCCGGCCAAGAGAACTACTACGGAGACATATACAGCCTCGGAATATCGTTTTTTCAACTCCTGACCGGAAAATTTCCTTTCGAGCACCCCGATATGCAAACAATGGTGAGAATGAGACTTGAACAGGATCCCCCGGATCCCAAGGGCATAAGACCCGAAATTCCGCTCAAAATAGCGAAACTTATTCTCGCGATGATCGAAAGAAACCCGGACAAACGCCCGTCCTACAGGGAAATTATCTCCGAAATCGAAGAGACTCTCAAGCTCTCGGACGGAATTAAAAAAATCCCCGACACGGCAGCGCCGAAGAAAAAAATTGCCAAAACATCGAAAAAAATCCCTGTTGGAATGTCATCAGCATTGAAAACGGAGAAGCCCAAGGCGTCCCCCTATAAAATTTTTATGCATATAGCGATATCAGCGTTGATGATCGGGATAGCTGTTCTCCTGTGGAAATCAGGATGCATAGAAGATATTGTCGGAAGAAAGGGATCCTTCACAAAGAGCATGCCTGAAGACCTCATCCCGGAGGCGACCTCTCAACTCAAAGCGGGAAATCCGGCAAAGGCTTACGAAATAGCAAAACAAATATTGGAGGCGCCCGACTCCTCAATAAAAGAAAAGAGACAGGCGGCAATACAGACGGCTTTGAGCATATACCTTAGGAACCTGCCAAACGCGAAAACGGAATGTCTCTCAATAGCCGAGCGCATTTCAAACGCCGGAATGGAAGAGGATGATCCCGCTCTCGTAATACTTAGATTTCTCTCAAACGGAGATGTCTATGCCGAAAAATTGAAGACCGGCTTCGATGATGATGAATTCTACAGGCTCGTCGCAGGTTACTCCCTCTATATCAAGGCAATTTTTAACAAAAGCACGGATATCGAAATCGTATCATTGTCAAGAAGATGCGCGGCCGGATCAAATAATATGTCTGACGAATTCTGGGGGAATGCGTGGAAACAAAGGATAAACGTATGGAAGGAATGCGTTGAGTACGGAAAGATTGGAGCGGGTTCCCTCGAGCCGCTCATAGCAGCCAATAAATATGAAATAAAAACAAGCGCACCGTCAAGCCAAAACAAAGATTCAGGAAAAAATCCCAACTCTTCCCGCGAAAAGCCGAAAGAAAAAATAGTTGACGCGCCCCGAAACATACAAAAAACCGAACTTGACACATCAACGGCGGACGAGAAAAACTTTTCCAAAATCAACATCGCGGCGCTGACAGCCGAATGGCTTGAAAATGATAGAAAAAGTTTCGCTGGCGGAAGAATAAGGCCGTCAGACTATAACTTTAACATGCCTGCCTGTGAAAATTACGTAGCGTCCATCGAAGAGTCAAGACGGCCGTCTGAAACCGTCCGCCTCGGACAAGTGGCCGGCATGAAAAACTATTTATGCAGTCTTACCGCAAAAATGTCCTACAATAAATCATTCCAGACATCAAAAGGAAAAATAATGTCGGGACCCACAATGGCAAATCCAAATTACATATCGGTAAGAATAAAAAACGAATATAAAAGGGTCCGCTGGGATGAACTGCCGCCGGCGGAATTATCCAAAATAATCGCATATTATGCCGATCTCAGGACAAGGGTTTCCGCAGGAGTAGCCGCTTCAGCTTCCCAGCAAAAAAAAGAGGCCGCTCAGGACTACCTCAGAATCGCCATGCTTTGCGACTGGTATGGAGATTATGCGGAATGCGTGAAATACTGCGAAAAGGCCGTCTCAACCGACAAGGAAATCGAAAGGAGCGTAAAAAAATTCATAATGGAATAAATGAAGACACTTAATATATATGTCACAAAGGAATTTCTGTGCACGGCGGCTCTCTCCGTCATAATTCTTACTTTCGGGCTGACCGGCGTCAGGCTGATAAAAATCATTGAAGCCCTCTCGAAAGGAGTTCCTTTCATGGACGCCTTCAGCCTGATATTGTATGCCATGCCTTTCATTCTCTCGCTCGCAATCCCGTCAAGCATACTGGTCGCGACAATGCTCGTCTTCGGAAAAATGTCCGCCAATAATGAAATAACAGCTATGAGAGCCTGCGGAATATCAGTTCTCGAAATAATTTCTCCAATAATACTGCTGTCATTCCTGGCGACATGCCTTTGCCTCTACCTTCAGCTTGATATAGGCCCTAAATATATGGGCATAGCGCGCTCAACGCTAAAAGAAGTGGGAGCCGGCAATCCGCTTGCCATACTTGAACCCGGAATGCCGATAGAATACGAGAACATCAACATCTTCATAGACGACAAAGACGATGATAATAAACTCAAAGGAATCCAGGTCTATGTCATTAAAAAGGACAAAAGCAGGCTTGAACAGGATGTGCATGCCTTGTCCGGCGAGATAACGGTTGACGAGAATGCGGAGATCATGACTATAATCCTCTTTGACGCCATAGTGAAGACGCGCGAAAATGACGGTACCACAAGAAGAATATCCACCGATAGAATGGAATTCTCCATAGACTTCGGGAACAAGTTCAACCAGGCCAAAGTCGGCGAAAAACCCAGATACCTCACGTTGAAGGAACTCTTATCGAGAACGCTCCTATACAAAAAAAGAACGATGGACACGACACAACTCGAAGTCGAACTCAATCAAAGAATTGCGCTTGGACTCTCGCCTCTGGCTTTTCTCCTGCTCGGACTGCCCCTCGCCATAAGAACATCCAGACGCGAAACATCGGTGGGGCTTTTCCTAAGCGTGATACTCGCAGGCGTTTATTTCATATCAATAATGATATTTCACGCCTTTGACAGCCGCCCCGAAATTTATCCTCAATACCTGCTCTGGCTGCCAAATATTTTGTACCAGGCCGGCGGCGCTTTTTTCCTTTATAAAATAGTGAGAAGGTAAAAA
>JAGVIF010000175.1 GCA_020056205.1 Lentisphaeria bacterium
ATACGAAACATTAAAAAGCCAGGATGTAAAAGTATTAAATATTAATGAAATTGAAAATAATGGTTGTGTCTCCGGTTTGTCAAAAGAAGACCCAAGTTCTTTGGAAGATTTTAATTTATGGAAGGCGCGTTTTACTTCTCCTCAAAAACAAACGGGGTTATTTTCGGCATTAATCCCAATTAAACTTGGATTCATTTCTTGTGATGAAGCAGTTAAGTTAGGGCGATTTTTGAAAAGTTTTGGTGTTAATGTCTTGCGCATGACCAAAAACCAAAATTTTTTATTAAGGAATATTCCGGAAACGCATCTTAGTAATATCTACAATTTTCTTGCGCTAAATATTAAAGATTTTAACCAACCGCCTATTTTTGGGAAAATTTTATCCTGTGCAGGGGCATCCACCTGTCAACTGGGAATTTGTCTATCGCGACAAGCAGCGCGCGCAATTATGGACGTTTTAGAAAAGAGTAATCTTGATTTGGATAAGTTGGGGGATATTAAACTAAATATTTCCGGTTGTCCAAATTCTTGCGGCCAGCATCCTGTAGCCGATATAGGATTTTTCGGCAAAGCGGCAAGAAAAGATAATAAACTCTATCCGGCTTACAGTGTGCTGGCAGGCGCGCGCATGTATGACGGAAAAACACGCCTTGCCGAAGTTGTCGGTGAAATAGCCGCAAGAGATTTGCCTTCATTGGTTAAGGACCTGCTAAATATTTCTTTGACAAAAAAGAGCGTTAATTATAAAGATGATTTAAAAGAACTTTTAATTCGCTATAAGGATGTTCCCAGTTTTGCGGAAGATAGAAATTATTATTTCGATTGGGACGCTCAAAATTTATTTTCGTTGAACGAGCGCAGAAGTGGAGAATGCTCCGCGGGAATTTTTGATTTAATCGAGATGGACCTGGGAAATATTAAAGAAACCAGAAAAAAAATAATTTTAGCTCAAGATAATATTAAGCAAAAGGAACAATTACTCTATGAGCTTGTTTTTTATTCTGCAAGAACGCTTTTAATTACGCGCGGAGTAGAGGCAAAGAATGAAGACGAGGTATTTAAAGTATTTCAGGAAAATTTTATTGATACCGGGCTGATTAATATCAAGTTTAAGGCGCTTATTGATAGCGGGAGAAAAAAAGATTATCAAAGTTTGTTCGCAGAAGAAACCGAAGTGAATAATTTAGCTGAAAATATTGAGCAATTGTATGAAAATATGGACAATTCTTTTAATTTCAAAGTGGGTATTGAGCAATCAGTCCCAGCGACGGTAAAAAATTTCCGCGGCGTAGCTTGTCCGATGAATTTTGTTAAGATAAAAATAGAACTTGCCAAGTTAAAGACAGGTCAAATATTAGAAGTATGGCTTGATGATGGCGCGCCAATTGAGAATGTCCCAGGATCAGTAATTTCCGAAGGGCATAAAATTATTGCAAAAAATCAAATTAAAGATTATTGGGTAGTTATGATTGAGAAAGGATAAAAATGAGTAAAATTTTAAAGAGTTCAATGCGTATTGCCTTTTGCTTGAAAGGATGGATTCGATTTTGTGTGAAGGAGGCGTGGATTTCGAAGCGGCCGCCGCATATGTGAAACATGTTGAAACCTATGTGAGGCGGCAAAAAAATAAGTTTCCTTCTTGTCATCCATTTCCCTGATTTCGGAATAAAAAACGATTTCCCCAAGTAAAAACCAAGATTTCCTATCCACTCAGATATTTCTATTGGAACGGAATTTAAAAAATTGGCTTTTTTACGTGATGGACAGAGGATAGCTCAACGACAACTGTTTTTCACGAAAAAAGAACAAAAATTCGGATGCATGCTTCATGAATAATATTGTGAAATAAAAAATAACTTTAAAAATCCCAACATTTAATGTTTTTCTAGCATTATACTAACATAAACCTAACAATTGAGATGCATATTAGTGCACAGTTTTTAATTAAAAAAATCCAAACCAAGACTCAAAAACAAAAAAAAGGAGCGAACGATGCAATCAAAAGCAAAAGTTTTTGCGATTTTCGCGGGATTGATTCTCGCGGGACTGGCAGGGGCTCAGGAAAAAAGAGAACTGAGGGTGATCGAGGACAGGGGTCAAACGTACATGGCCTCGAAGATCTACGAGCTGAAACACGCCTTGTCTGTGGACCTTACGCCGTTTGTACTCGGAGCGGTCAAGAGGTACAATTCAGAGTCGAATGTGGAGCGGCTGAACAACAAGGCGACAAAACAACAGTTTCTCACCGTTCACACGGGAGTTGACATGCTTCCTTACGTGGACGATATGATCGCGAAGCTTGACAGGCCCGGAAAGATTGACGATCTTGGCTCGATTGTTGACAGCACCGGAATAACCACTACGGTTTATTACCCGAGATTCAGGGCATCCTCCGATTTGTTGGCAATTGCCAAGACCACCGCAAGCGCTGAGGGAACTTACTTCTTTGACAATGTTAACAATATGATCTACTGGAAAGATGCAAAGGCCAAAGATAAAGGCGCTATGGGGAATCTTCAGGTGTTTGACCGTCCCATTCCGCAGGTCGAAATGACATTGAATGTCTATGAGATCAGCGACGACGACCTGAAAGAGCTCGGAATAGACTACATTAGTTGGAAGAATGGACCCGGGGCGAACATTTTCTCAGGTGGATTCGATGTCTTCGACTTTCAAAATTATGCAAACAACTCCAACTGGGCAAATCAGCTTGATGTCGCCACTCAAATCAGTAATGCGTGGGGCGGATTTCTTGTCGCTCCCCAGTTTGACGCGACATTTCTCAGAGCGCTTGCGCAAAAAGGAAAGGCTAAAATCGCGACATCCGGCATCCTTGCTTTCGCCAATGACTTCATCTCCGATCCGGGAAGCAATGCCTACGGAAAAGCAAAATATAAAATCAAATTCACCCCAAATTATCAGGACATAGCAAAGGACAAAAATCAAAACGTCAGCGTAAGCTCGGCGGCTTCCGAATTCTACTTTTACCTGAGAAAACCAACGGTCAATTTCTCCGGAGCAAAAGCTGAACTCGCTGCGGCGCTTGAGTTCGGCTGGGAGCTCAGCATTGTTGACACCGTCGAAAAAACCAATACCGGGGCCAATGTTCAGGATAATTATCTTTTCAGAGCCTGGACAACAACAGACGTAGGGACAGAAAAACTTCTTGCGTCATTTGCAAAAGAACAGATGGTTGAGCAGACGAACGGAATCCCCGTCCTCTGCGATATCCCGGTTCTTAAATATCTCTTCGGCTCAACGGTTGAAACAAAGGTTCACAAAAGAATTTTTGTAACCGTGAACACAAAACCGCTTGCCCCTGAAATGGACATGAGTCAGTGGGCGGGAGAACTCATCAATACAAGCAAGACGGTTATGACCGAAGGCAACAATTAGAATAATAACTTATAATAAGGATAAAAAACATGAAAAAAGGAATATTTAGAACCGCGATTCTCGGATTGTTTGCCTTCTCGGCGATTTTCGCCTCGGGGCAAAATAAGGATTTCAAAAACACCAATCCGACTCCTTACCAGTTGCCGAGCCAGATGCAGACGCACCTGCGTCTTGAAGTGAAGGACGACACCAAGGAACTTCGCATAATTCAAACCGACAACGATCCGGACATAGTCACGAAGGCATACGTGCTCAAGAACATGGACCCGTATGAGTTAAGGCCATATCTCAAAGTGTCCGTGGGAGCGGAGAGAATTAAGGGCGACAGGACGAAAGTCGAGTGCATCAAATACAATGACGGCACTGGCATTATACTGGTCTCGGCCGAGTCCTATCGTTTCGGCAAACAGGCCAACGGAATGGGTTTTGATGAGATGATAGAGAAGTTGGACATTCCCAAGATGACGTCTTCGTCGGGTACAATTTCTTACATTTACTTCCCGAAATATCATGATGCGAGCTGGCTCGCAACGCGAATGAAGAATGTGGGGTTGAATGTTGCCAACGACATTGAGCTTCAGGGCGGCAAGGACAAGGTTATAGTTGACCACGGCCTTAATGCCCTGCTCTTCTATCTTCCGCCATACTCGGTGAAGAACGTCAAAAAGATACTTCCGATATACGACACTCCCATTCCGGAAGTCAAAGTAAAGTATACCGTCTATGAACTTGATTACGAGAACGACGGAACGGTCGGCGTTGACTTCCAGGCGTGGAAAAACGGGCCCGGCTCGGACCTCTTCGCATCCTCTTACCGTTACACCAACGGCTGGGATATCGCGAACAGCGTAGTCGGGAATCCCGATATGAATGCTACCACTACGCAATTCTTTAAATTCAGTCCGAGATGGAACACGAAATTTCTCGACTTCCTCGCTGCGAAAGGCAAGGCCAATGTGGTCACCTCCGGCGAACTTTCTATTATGAACAACCAAGAGGGGCGCATTGAAAACACTACGAAAATAGCTGGATTCAAAGACGGCGCGAAATTCGCTGATATTGACACATTCAGCTATTTCAGGCTGACAGATGCGCGCGTCTACAACGCGAACTCGGAAAATTTCACCGCGGACGATAACGGACGCAATTTAGGAAGATATCGTTTTCTCGGAACTCTCACGGATGGAACCGAAGTAACCGTTTCACTTCAAGCTAATGCGGTGTCAGCCGGCGCCGCCGGCGGTGACGTCCCATATCGCGGGGACTTCCTTCTCACAAGAGTTTTCGACGGCAACAGGTATTACTACAGCGCCGAACTGGATGAGAGTATGGCAAGAGCGCAGGGCGTCACTTTCATAAAAAGAAGACGCGACGACGGCGGAGTCCAAGACTTCGAAGTCATGGGATACAAAATAGATTATCTGACAAGCGTAAAGCTCGATAAATCGGCGTCGTTTGTTCAGGGAGTTGACAACATTACCACGAATGAGGTGGTCTACTACTATCAGTGGGATAGTTTCACTATTAGTTGGGCGACCGACTTCAACAGCAAGATATTCCGCGACGTTGCCAGGGATACATCGGTAAACGGATACGGATTTATTCTTTCGATGATTCCATCCGTATGCGACGAGACAACCATCGTTGACATGCACATGACGAACACAAGTCTTATCGGGTTCACGGACAACGGTTCGCCGAGAACATCGAAGAGCGAGATACAGAATAAGTTCATGATAAACAACAAAGGCGGAAGGCTTGTTGTCGGCGGAATTGACAAGCAGGCTGTGGTAAGAAGCGTGGCAAAACTTCCGTATCTCGGAGACATTCCGGCGCTCGGCTGGATTTTCTCAAGCGAATCCGAAGTGACAAAAAAATCACAGGTTGTTACCGTTCTTGACTGCGTCGCAGTCATGCCCAACACGGCGATTTCCGATGATGTGAAGAAAAATATCTCCGAACTGAAAACAAAACTCACAAACTCCGGCGAATCAAACAGCTACGGTTTTGACCAGCTCGGACTTGACGAGGAAAAAGAAGGATTCGATCCTCTCCCGTAGACAACACAAAAAAGATATATAAAAAACAAACCGCGCCCAAAAATGGGCGCGGTTTTTTTTTAACCGAGTATTGCCTTTAAATCCTCTTCCGCAGTTTTTGTCGGCATTATGTTGAATTTTTCAACAAGCACATTTATTGCCGCAGGTGTGAGGAAAGCCGGGAGGCTTGGCCCGAGCCGGATATTTTTGATGCCGAGATGAAGCAGTGTAAGCAGTATGCATACAGCTTTTTGTTCATACCACGACAAAATCATTGACAGGGGCAGTTCGTTGACCCCGCATTTGAACGCTCCGGCAAGAGCTACGGCGATCTGGATGGCGGAGTAGGCGTCGTTGCATTGTCCGACATCGAGCAGTCTCGGTATTCCGCCAATATCCCCGAATTCAAGTTTGTTGAATCTGTATTTTCCGCACGCGAGTGTGAGGATTACACAGTCTTTTGGAACTTTTTCCGCGAATTCGGTGAAATAATTTCTTCCGGGCTTTGCCCCGTCGCATCCGCCGACGAGAAAGAAATGCCTGATTTTACCATTTTTCACGGCGTCAATTACAACAGGGGCAACGCTCATAACCGCGTCGTGTCCGAATCCAACGAGAATTGTTTTTTCAGGACTTGTTTCTTTGAATCCTTCTGTCTTTAATGCCGCTTCAATGACGGGGCTGAAGTCTTTGTTTGAAACGTGTTTTACTCCCGGCCATGCGACAAGCCCGCAGGTGAATATTCTGTTTTTGTAACTTTCTTTCGGTTGTTGTATGCAGTTGGTAGTCATCAGGATGGAGCCTGGAAATTCATCAAATTCTTTTTTTGATCCTGCCATGCTCCGCCGTAATTTCCGACAAGGTGTTTGAATTTTTTCAATTCCGGATAGCCGTGGCACGGGAGCATTTCCCCGTGAGTGTAAATGTTTATGCCCTTGCCTTCTGTCTGTTTAAGAAGCTCGCAAAGATCCTTTAGGTCGTGTCCGGAGACGAGGATAGCCCTGCCTTTTACGGGAGTGATTTTTACCGGAGTAGGCGTTGGCGTCCCGTATATTTCAATGTTTGCGGTGTCAAGCAATCCCATGACTTTCAAGTTCGTTTCCCCGACTTTGAGTGCGGTCTCAAGCAATTTTCCAATGTCGCTTGGATTGGATGCGAGAAAGCTCAGGGTATCGTGGAAGAACTTATAAACTGCCGCGTCTTCTTTGCCGAGAATCGCGGCATGATCCGCGTATGCCGCAGTTCCTTTAAGCCCGTAGGCTATAAGTTCCTGAAGTCCGGCGACATCCGCGCCGTTTTTTGAAATAGATTGTTCCACCGAAACTTTAATAGCCTGGTTCACAAGACCCTCTCTGTCCGGCGAAAGTTTAAATGCGTTTGCGCCGGGAATTTCCTCAGCCTCAACTCCCTTCGCTTTCGCTGTATCGGTGTAAAGTTTTTTGGATTTTTGAAGAAGGCCTTCTCCTTTTCGTATTAACTTTTCAAGGCGTTCCGGATCGAAATTCACGTTGGTAACAGTAGAGAAAAGCCCCTCTGTCACAAACATATCCACTTCTCTGTCGCTTGCGCCGAGACTTGCCGCTTTTGAGGCATACTGCGAGATTCTTTTGATTTCCTCGATCAACAGATCCTGCAGAGCCGCCGTTTCAGCGTCCTTGCCGCAAACTCCCGTTTTTGTGCATCCCTTTCCGCCCATCGTCTGTTCGCATTGATAGCA
>JAGVIF010000347.1 GCA_020056205.1 Lentisphaeria bacterium
AGTTCTTATGAAATCATACTTCGCCGCAAAATCCTCGACATACCGCCTTGGGTATGCCTCCGGTTTTGCGGCTTGTCTGAATTTCATAATCTCCTTCATTGGCATCGGTTTTGAGTTTTGCAATTGGCTCATAAAGGATAATCATGGATAGAATAGAAGATCGCGTGGATTTCAATTATATCAGATATTCAAACTGCTGGGAGGATGCGGATATTCTCTGCGCCGCCTTAAATCCATCGCCGGGAAAACAGATTCTATCCATTGCATCGTCCGGAGACAATTCCCTCGCGCTTCTTGCCGGAGGGGCGGAAGTGCTGGCCGTTGATTTGAATCAGTCGCAGCTTGCGTGCGTAGAACTCAGGCGCTCCGCGATTTCAGCGCTCGAATACGAAGAATGCCTGGCGTTCCTGGGTGTCAGGGAGGACAGTAACAGGCTGAAAATATACGATAGGTTGAAAAGCGGGATTTCACCGGGAGCTAGGAATTTCTGGGACTCCAACGCGCCCATTGTGAAGAATGGGATCATCCATTCCGGCAAATTCGAGAGATATTTCAGCCTTTTCCGGAAAAGGGTCATGCCTTTCATTCATTCCGGCGCAACCGTAAAAGAGCTTCTGATGGAGAAAAAAAGGGAAGAGAGGATCATCTTCTACAGGGATCGCTGGGCGAATTTGAGATGGCGGCTTCTCTTTAAAATGTTCTTCAGCCGTTTTGTGATGGCAAGAATGGGAAGGGATACTGAATTCTTCAAATATGTTGACGGCGCCGTTTCCACGCGCATTCTGAAAAGGACCGAATATGCCCTTACCGAGCTCCCGACCCACGGCAATCCGTATCTCGACTATATCCTGACGGGGAATTTCACCAATTCTCTGCCATTTTATCTCAGGAAGGAAAACTACATTAAGATAAAGGGAAACATCGGGAACATTAGCTTTTTTAAAGGACCGGCGCAGTTGGCCGCGAATTCATCGGGACGCAAATTTGACGGATTCAATCTCTCCGACATCTTCGAATATCTTGATGGCAAGACCTGCGAAGACATCTACGGAATTCTACTTGACAATTCGAACCGGCGCGCGAGATTCGCATACTGGAACATGCTGGTTCCCCGCTCATGCCCGGAGAAATTCAGGGACAAGATTTCATGTCTTGATGAATTGTCGAAAAAGCTTTTCGGCAGAGACAAGGCGTTCTTCTACAGCAGATTCATCGTTGAGGAGGTCAGATAGTGCCTGCGCATCAGGAAATCCAAGGCGCCTTGTCCATAAGCGCGATATTCGCGGTGATTATAGCCGTTTCCGAGTTTATTTCACGCAGGTATGGCCCTTCCCCCGAGTTCACGAGGAAATTTGTCCATATCAACGGCGGAATCGCATGCCTGTTCTTTCCGTTCTTCGTGAAATCCCAGCTCACCGTGCTCATCCTCGCCGCTCTTTTTTCAACGCTCTTCTACGCCGGTTCGAAGATGGATTTTCTGAAATGCCTGCATGGCGTTGAAAGAAAGACGAGGGGCGGTGAATATTATCCGTTCGCGATATGGGCGCTGTTCCTGGTGTCAGGCGACAGGCTGTGGCTGTATGTATCCTCCGTTCTTGTTCTGACGGCAGCTGACGCATGCGCGGCGCTGATCGGAGAAAAATATGGCAGTATGCGCTACAAGGCCGGAGATTCGTTCAAAAGTCTCGAAGGCTCTCTCTTCTTCTGGATCATCGCCTTTCTTGCAATCCATATCCCGATGCTCCTGCTGAGCGATCTCCCGAGGGAGACCTGCATATTGTCGGCGCTCCTTGTGTCATTTTTGGTGACATGCGCCGAGGCAGTTTCCGTCAGGGGTACCGACAATATTTTCGTGCCGGTATTGACAGCATACGTCCTGCTGAAGATAACGCAGAAGCCTGTTCCGGAAATCGCCTTCCAATGCGCGAGCCTTTTTGCGATATTCGCAGTTTTTGGTCTGATAATATGGAGGAGCAGGCTTTTGGACATTGGAGGGGGGCTCATCTTCCTTGGAACCGCATATGCTTCATGGTCTCTGGGCTCGTTCCAATGGGCATTGCCCGCATTTGCGGCGTTCCTCCTTTTTACAGTTGTAAGACATCTTCTGAACAGGAAAAAAAATCAGCCGGTGATCAGGGCGAAGACGCTTTTTGCCGCATTGGTAATCCCCTTTGCGATATTGGTCTTTGCGAACTCTCTTGACGCGTACCGGGAGTTTTTCGGCCTTTATCTCACCGCATATGTCATGATTGCTTCCTTCGGCGTCCGGATAACCGTGCTGCGCGCATATGTTAATGAAGAGCCGTCCCGCTACGTCCGCGTCCTCGTAGGCGTATTGACATCCATAGTTTCATGGCTGATAATCTGCCTGCCATCCTGGCTCGTTCGGGATTCCATTCCGCTTTCGGCGCCAATCTGCATATTGGGCATTGCTATTTTCTTCGCCATGCTACATGAGAGCATAGTAAGAAAACAGGATTTTGGCAAGGAAGCGTCGTGGACGGGTACAAGGTTTGTTCTGACCCTGATGTCAATAGCTGTCTGCTGGCTTTTGCAGCAGTTTCATCTGGCGGGTTTGTGGAAACTGAGTTAAACGGAGAACGCAAATGGCTGTTAAAGTTGATCCGGTTGAAATGACTTCCTCCCGGATGCGCGACTTCTATGAACTCCCCGAAAAGATTTACGGGAATGACCCCTTTTATTCCAAGCCGTTTGACGATTCCGTGAAGAAGAGCGTGGAAAGGGAATGTTTCAGGGACAGGCAGAAGATATTCCTGGGATATGAAGGAAAAAATATCGCTGCCAGACTCATCGCGAGGGTGTCTCTGGAGTTGAAGGATGAAAGGGGCCGCCCAATTGGAATGATTGGATTCTTCGAATCCTTTGACAACTTCGAGGTGGTGGAACTGATACTGAAGGAAGCGGTTGCCTGGTTGAAAGATGCCGGAGCCGGAGAAATAATCGGGCCGATAGACGGCGACACATGGCACCGCTACAGGTTCAACATAGGCCATTTCGACACCCGCCCTTTCATGATGGAACCGTATAATCCCGCCTATTATCCGGCATTGTGGGAGAAGAACGGATTTGAGATGCTATCATATTACTACTCAAAGCATATCCCTGATTCTGCGCAGGCGGCCGACAAAACAGAAAAATTCCTGAAACGCACTGAAAAAAGTGGATTCACGTTCAGGAAATTCCAGTCCGATGATTTTGAGGGGGAGATGAAGATACTGTATGATCTGTCCTGCGCGATTTTCTCCGACAACTATCTTTACACGAAGATATCCGAAAGCGATTTTCTTGAAATGTATTCGGGCTTAAGGAGCATTTTAAATCCCGGGCTCATCTGGTTTGCGCAGGATAAGAATGGGAAATATGCGGGATTTGTCTTTTCTTTTCCCGATTATTTCCAGG
>JAGVIF010000500.1 GCA_020056205.1 Lentisphaeria bacterium
ACAAGTTGCCTTTCTATGCCGCGGCGCTGGTATCCGAGCGAAATCTCAAGATTGAAGACCGTCTCTCCATGGCACTGGAAACGGAAATGCCCCGGCTCGATTATTCCGGCATGTACGGGACCAACCGCAACTTCATGTATCTCCTCGCCGGACACCTTGTAATAATCAGTTACGCCCGGCAAAATCTCATCATTTGCTTTTCTTTTCCATGCGTCTCTTTCATCGGAGTATGACTTATGAAAACGGATAGGCTTGAGCCAGGGATGCCCCTCCGGGACTACGCCCCACTGCTCGGCGATTTCACGTTCGAACCAGTGTGCCTGGGTACAATCGGGCGTGAAGGACTTGTATGTGCCGCCGACTTCGGTGGACATCAGGCAGAGGTTCCCCTGCATGTCTTTTGCGACAACCGCAAAAATTCTTATCATATTGTGTTTCATCGGCATTCCGAACATCGAGGAGATGCGTCCATTCTTCTCTACCAGCATCACAAGCGTTTCCCTGAACTCCTCAATATCCAGCGTCGGCGCTCTTTCAATCTTCACGGTTTCGCCGTTGAAAATATTTATGTATGGTGAAAGTTCAATCATAACGCTCCAAAGATTGCTGAAATTTCATTCAGTAGATTCAAGAGGAAATCAGGAATGTAAAGTCCGAGGATCAGTGTTGCCGCCCCGAGAACGGCCGGGGGAATGACGGCAAGAGCGGATTCTTTTTCCCTGCCGGCGCCGCTATCGCCCTGCGACATGTTCAACATTATGTGGGACATTCCCGCGAATATTATGGTCAGAAGCGCCAGATAGATTGCGGAGATGAAGTAATACCCCTGGTCAAACGCGGTCTTGAAGATTGTGAATTCACTGACGAAAAGTCCAAACGGCGGGAATCCTGCGATGGCGAAGAGTCCGGCTGTCCATAACACGCCTGTCGCCGGAATTCTTTTTAGAATTCCTTTGACATCAGAGGATGTCCTCGTCTTGTAGCAGGCGATGATGTTGCCGGCCGCGAGGAAGAGCATTCCTTTTGTGAGCGAGTGGTTGATCAGATGGTACATTGATGCGAAAATCGCAGTCCCGCCGAGCCCGGTTCCGAGTGAAAGTATTCCCATGTGCTCTACGCTGGAGTAGGCGAGCATCCTCTTGAAATCCTTCTGGGCGACGATGAAGAACGCGGCGACCGCCATCGAAAAAAGTCCAAAGAATATCAGAAGATTGCCGCTGAAATCAGATTGTCCCGCAAATACGAACACCTGATGTAATCTCAGTATTCCGAGAAATGAACAGTTCAGGAGCGCCCCTGAAAGGAGCGCTGAAACTAGGGACGGCGATTCGCTGTGGGCTGCAGGAAGCCATGTATGCAGGGGAGCGAGCCCCATCTTTGTTCCGTAGCCGGTGATGAACAGGACGAAGGCCGCCTTGAGCCAGGGTGAATTAATGAGGCCGCTGTTGTCAAGAAGCTGTGAAAGCATGAGGTTGTTCTTGATGGCGGACGCGGAAACTGTCAGCATCAATGTGCCGAGCAGGGCAAGACCGATCCCGACAGAACATATCAGCACATATTTCCATGTCGCCTCGAGAGACCTGTGGTGACGGTGGAAATAGATAAGCGGCGCGCTGGCGAGTGTCGTGGCTTCGATCGCGACCCAGAGCATTCCGAAGTGCCGGCTCAGGCAGACAAGTGTCATTGCCGATAAAAATATCTGGAGGCATGCGATGAAAATGTTTTCAGGGGTGTTGGTGAAGAAGAATCCTTCATCGGCATCCTGCTGTTCCTTCGGTTCCTTTTTCAGATATCCTATCGCATATATTGAAGCGGCGAGGAACAGGGCGCTGGAGACTGTCATGAAAAGAAGCCCGACTGAATCGAGCGCAAGCCAGCCGAAGAGAATGGAGCCCGGACGGTATATCCAGCAGAAACCGGTAAGCGCGATATGTGTTGCGGCTACAGCAAGCAGCAATGCCCTCCTCAGAAAGACCCGGGTTACGAAAAATCCCGCAAGCCCTCCGGCCGCAGGTATCAGTATTAACAGCGCCAAAATCATTTCAATTCCTTTATAATTTCAATGTCCAATTTTTTTCGCCGCGGAGACGCGGAGACATAAGGGACACAAGGGACGCAAGGGACATAAGGGACACAAAATTTTTTCCATTTTCCATCTTACTTTTTCCTTTTTCCTTTCTACTTTTTTCACTTTCGCATTTTCGCACTTCCGAACTTTAGAACTCCTGAACTTTAGAACTTCTCAATCATCCAATGTCTTTCTACTTCTCCCTCAGCCTATCGGTGTCAATATGGTCGAACGCTCTGCTGATATGGAACATCGTTATCCCCATTATGAACACGACTACGAAGACATCGAGGATGATTCCGAGCTCTACGAGGAAGCTCTGTTCGATAAGCAGGGCGGATCCGAAAATGTAAATGCCGTTTTCAAAGACGATGTAGCCCATGACCTGCGTAAGCGCCTGCACCCTGCTCACAATGATGAAGAGCCCGCAGAATATCGTGAAGAACGCGACGGCCGGCGCTGTCGTTGAAAGTATCTTGTCGTGGAACGGTATATGCGTAGTCAGCCAGAAGGAGACTATAAGCGCAAGGACTCCGATTATTATAGATGCTCCATATCCGATAAATGGTTCGATCTCGCGGCGGACGTTCACGGACCTGAGCGTGTGCTTCAGCAGGTACGGAAAGAGAATTCCTTTCACAGTGACGATAAGAAGCGCAAGCAGGTACGAATAGATAGTCAGCGGTCCATTGGCCGCAATCAGCGGGAGCAGTCCAACGATGACACCCTGTAATGCGACGATCTTGATGCAGGCGTTGAAGCGGCTTGACGCGAGCAGGCTCAGGTTCGTCAGTATCAAAAAAATCATTATTGTATCTGCTGCGTTCATCTCATCCTCTCATCAATGTTAGAATAAGGGCTGTTACGGAAAGCGCGGCCGCGGCGATGAGCATTTTGGGAATCTTGTCAAGCCTGAATCTCGCCATAATAGATTCGATCACTCCTACCGCCGCCGCGATTGCGAAAATCCCGAATATGAAAACAATTGAATCAAGCATGAATGAACCCGTCCTGACCGGCAGGATGACCGCCGCCAAAAGCGATGCAAATGCCCAGAGTTTCAGCGAACTTCCATAGAGAATGTAGGCGAAGTCCGGCCCGCTGTAGTCGAGGACCATGACTTCGTGGATCATCGTCAGTTCGAGATGGGTGTTGGGATCATCTGCGGGAATCCTGCAGTTTTCAGTCAGAAGCACGATTGCCAGGGTGACGGCCGTCAGCAGAATTACTGCGATGTTCGCAAAAGGATTTTCCGTGCTTGCAATGAAAATTCCGGTAATTGAGATCCTGTTGTTGAGACATGCAAGGGCCGAGAGCGCAATGAGGAAGGCCGGTTCTGCGAGAGCCGCATATAGGACTTCACGGCTCGCGCCCATCCCCTCGAAACTCGAACCTGTGTCGAGGGCCGCTGCAACCGTGAAGAACCTCGAAATTCCGAAAAGATATGCGAACAGTATTATGTCGCCCTGGAACGAGATAATGGCCGGCGATGCTCCCGCGCATGGAATTATCATCAGCGCCCCGATTGCCGCAGTAAGGCTGACGATCGGCGCGATCCTGAAAACCCAGCTTGTCGTGCCGCTGTAGACTGTGCCCTTGCGGAGCAATTTGAATAAATCGTAGTAGAGCTGGAGCAGGGGCGGGCCTTGTCTTCCCGCAAACACCGCCTTCGTCCGGTTTATGATTCCAGGAACCAGCGGAGCGAGAACCAGTGCCGCGAGAAAACCCGCATGCGCCCTGAGCAATAATGTGCTGAAATCCGTCATCTGAAAAAGTTCCACGTTAGAAGAATTAGCAGCGTTAGTATTATATAAAGGATGTATATGTGAATTCTTCCTGTCTCCGTTTTGGCGACAATGGCCGATAGCCTATTGAAGAAAATTACTGCCGGACGGAAAATGTATTCCTGCCAAAAGTCAGGTGTTTCCGTCGAGAAGCTATTTGCCGCAGGGAAGGCCGCGGAAGTATCGGGCAGCTTTGTTTTCGTTCTCAGAAAAAACGAGAACAGTTGCGTCAGCGGCTGCGCGAACGACGACGATGTGTACTGCATCCTGGGTTCCGGTTTCGCGTAGCCGCAGTCCCACGTCGGGCCTTTGGTTTCAACACGAGCCCCCGGCATCGCCCTCCGTGCCGCGAAAAGGAATCCTCCGAGAATGATCAGCAGCGATGAAAGCATGGCTATCGCCGTCAGCGGATAGGCCGCAGTTTTAAGCCCTGCGGCGCAGGCGGTCATTGAAAGCCCCGATATCTCAGAAACAGTTGTGACGGTAAGCATTGCGGCTGACGCCCCTGAAAGCCCGATGATAAGGCAGAGAACGGCAAGGATGATCATTGGAACGGTCATGGCGGCGTCCGGATCCCTGGCGCGCTCCGCACATCCCGAACGCGGTTCGCCGAGGAAGATTATTCCAAACGCCTTCGAGAAGCACGCCGTCGCGAGCCCGCCTATCAACGCAAGCGAGATGATCACGGCAATCGAACAGGATGAAAGAGGTATGATTCCCGTGGTAACGCCGAAAAGCGCCGACAGGAATATCAGAAATTCGCTTACAAATCCGTTGAAGGGCGGAAGTCCGCAGATTGCCGCCGAGCCTGTCATAAAGCAGATTCCCGTGCGCGGCATTTTTTTCATGAGCCCTCCGAGATGGTCTATCTCGCCTGTGCCGGTCTCGTGTATGACCGCGCCCGCCCCGAGGAAGAGAAGCCCTTTGAAAATGCAGTGGTTAACAACATGGAGGAGCCCTCCTGCGAATCCGAGGACGGCGACAACCGGTTCCCCGCAGGAGATTCCTACGAGCCCCATGCCTATGCCGAGGGCGATGATGCCGACATTTTCAACGCTGGAATATGCGAGCAATCTTTTGATGTCATGCTGTGCAAGCGCGAAAAGCACTCCGAGTATTCCGGAGCTTGCACCGATTACTATCAGTGTTACGCCCCACCACAGCGGGGGATCGCCGAGAAATGTGAGCGTCCTTAGAAATCCGTAGACACCGACTTTTATCATGATGCCCGACATCAGTGATGAGACATGGCTGGGCGCGGCCGGATGGGCTTCCGGAAGCCAAATGTGCAGTGGAATGAATCCTGCTTTTGAGCCGAATCCGAGCAGCGCAAAAATGAAAAGCGCGGTTGAGATTGCGGCGCCGGTCATTATCGTTTGGAAGGCGGCAAAGTCCAGAGTGTCGGAATGCCTTCCCAATATTGCGAAAATCGCAAAAATGAAAGCCGCGCCGATGTGCGAGGCGACGAGATATATCCAACCGGCTTTCCTCACGGATTTCTTGTGGTTGTCATGGGTTACCAGAAAAAACGATGAGAGGGTCATGATCTCCCATGCGATCAGGAAAAACATTCCGTTGCGCGCGACGACTACGAGCGACATCCCGAGGACGAGGATGCCAAAGAAGAACCAGATGGTTACGGAGGAGGCTTCAGAATTTTTCTTTTCCATGTACGAGACACCGTAGACGGCGCATAGGGTGGAAAGCAGCAGAAGCGGAAGCAGGAAGAATGCGCTGAGCGGGTCAACGCCAAGCGCGAATGTCGCAAACGGCAAGCTCATGCGGTACGCAATGTCGAACGTGTTTCCGGTGAACAAGCTCTCAATGCACACTCCGGCTGAAAGCAACAGGCAGCAGAATGTGCCGACGGCCACGGAAACTGCGGCGACACGGCTTCTCCTTCCCGAAAAAAGCGGAACAAAGGAGGACATCAGGAGAATGAAAAAGCCTGCTATGAGAAGTTTCATTGATTCATTACCTCAGTGTCTTTTTTTCACGTTTCTATGTTTTAAGCGCATATAAAATCCGAAATTCAAAGCACGAAAACCGAAACAAACTCGAAATTCGAAGTTTCAAAGGAGGGGGCAGAATTTCCGATTTTAGATTTTTAACCACCCTTCGACAGGCTCAGGGCAGGCACCTTCGACAAGTTCGACGAGTTCGACTCCTTCGGCAAGCTCAGGG
>JAGVIF010000113.1 GCA_020056205.1 Lentisphaeria bacterium
CCTGCCAGAAATACTTGCGAGCCCTCCGATGGCATCTGCAACGGCGCGGTTTATGACTTTTGCAACTGGCTCTAATAACCAATAACCCTTTAAAAATTGAAAGAATGAGTGTTATTTTTTCGACAAT
Organism: Lentisphaeria bacterium; assembly: GCA_020056205.1. Taxonomy (GTDB): domain Bacteria; phylum Verrucomicrobiota; class Lentisphaeria; order Victivallales; family GWF2-50-93; genus JAGVIF01. Next base: position 128 of record JAGVIF010000113.1, read on the forward strand.
CTATCTTGCCTCATTTTTCCTGCTTGGAATTTCCGCGATCGCCTTTTTTGCGAGGGGGCGGGAGTTGAAAGAGAATATTCTTGAAATTCTCTCCGTATCATTTATACTTGGGCTTGGAGCGGCATCTTTCATCCTCTTTTATCTTTCCCTCTGCGGATTGCCGCCTTCTAAAATTTCCATTTCCCTTCTCTTCGTCGTCTCCTTAATCCTGTATTGTCTTTTTGGAAGAAGGCTCAGATTTGAGAAAGAAACAAATAACGGGGACGGCCTTCGTATGAACCTGCTTACTCTCTCCGCAGCCTCGGCCCTCTCCTTTTCGCTCCTCATCGTGGCAGTGAATGTCCTTTTTACTCCGTTGTGGGACATAGATTCATTTACTCTGTGGGGCATAAAGTCCAAAGTCTTGTTTTACAGCGGGCTTGACAAGGATTCATATTTTTGCGCGGAAGAATATGGATTCAGCCATCTCGATTATCCGCTGTTGTGTCCATTTCTGACGGCGGGAATCTACGCGTCAATAGGCGAATCTTCGCAGATAGCTGGAAAAATTTTGTATATTCCTCTCTTCGTCTTTTTCGCTCTCTTCCTATATTCTTCGTCCTCAAGGAGAATAGGGAAAAATCCGGCGTTCGCCCTTAGCGCAATCCTGCTATCCTCTCCGGCGGTTTTGCAATGGTCTGCGGCCGGAACGGCGGACATATATCTGGCGGTATTTTATTCGCTGGCAATTTTTTACTCGATAAGATACATCGAGACTAAAAACAGTTTATTTCTGTCCATCTCCATCACGGCAAACATTTCGATGGTGTTCAGCAAAAATGAAGGGCTTCCGCTGGCTATTATGAATATTCTCGGCCTGCTTTTTTTGGGTTTTGGCGCGGGGTTTTCAAAAAAGGAGACAGTTCGCATTCTCTTCGGCATGATTATTGGAATAGTTATTTTATCTCCATGGTTTATATGGAGTTACGATATACCTAAAATACATGAGAATTATCCTTCGCGAATCCTGAATATCTTCAGTTCGGACAGTATAACAAGAATCCCTGAAATAGCGAATAATTTTTTCCACCAGCCTCTTGCTGTTTCCAGATGGGGGCTGTTCTGGTTTATGACGGCAATGTTTTTTTTCAAGGGCATTTTTCTAAAACAACGGATGGAAAGAGGGTTTATTTTTTCCTGCATAATGCTGGGAGGGCAGCTTGCGCTTTATTTCTTCATCTTCATTATTACGCCGTGGATGGTGGGATATCTTGCGTCATCCGCTCTCGAAAGATTATTTGTGCACCTTGCAATTCCCGCATTTTTTGTCTGTGTCTGCGCCGCGCCTGCTCAAACGCAAAATGTAGGCTGAAGGAAGGTATAAGTTCAGTAAAAGGACAGGGTTTACTGAACTTATACACGCCCTATCTGATTGCGGTCATTTTTTCTTTTTTGGAGGAGATTTTTTCATTTCAGAGCATGCCTTTTTCAGGAATTGCATGATGTTTTCTGAAGACAGCGCAAATCCAGCCGCATCAATGTCGGCTTTGAATTGAACTATGCCAATGACATTCCCATATTCGTTGAAGACGGGACCTCCGCTGTTGCCGGGATTGATGGCCGCATTGGTCTGGATATAATTATAATTGCCGATAGCGCGCTTTGGATTGCTCACGATTCCATTTGTCATCGTGCAATTGAGAATCTGGCTGCCAACTCCAGGATTGCCGATAATAGTCAGTTCATCTCCGGTTGCGGGGCTGTTTTTAAGCTCAAAAACCACATAACGGGCGTTCTTAATATCCTCACCCTTCACAATCGCAAGATCGAGAAGGTCATCCTTAAAAATGACCCTTCCGGTTTTAATTACAGGCTGGGTTTTTTCGGTTTTGCCCCCGAAGATTGCGATTTTCGTTTCAAGTTTCGGATTTACGCAATGTGCGGAGGTGAGAATATAGCCATTGCTCCCTATGAAGAAACCAGTTCCGTAGCCATTGATGCTGCCGACAACGACAACGGAATCCATGAATTTGGAGGCAATATCCTTTTTGCTTAATTTTATCCGTCCGGCTGTGGCAGTAATCGAATTCAGATCGCCTTGATTCAGAATTACCGGCTTTCCATCCTCTTTCATCCGGAGCGCCATGTCTACTACCGGCGATGATATGTTAAAGGCATGGTATATTGTCTTGTCTTCATTTGAAATCAGTATTACAACCGCCTCGTTGATGTTTTTCGTGTCTTTCGGAGGATTCCACGACCATCCCTGAGTCCGAAACGGACATTCCCGCCGGGCCTGTCTCAAGCTGATATTTAATCTTGCCGGACTTGCTTTTGGCGTCTATTTTGTATGTGTATTTTCCTCCGGGCAGCATGCTTCTTGCGGGCGGAGAAACTACAAAGAGATAATTATCCTCGACATCCTTCAGCATCTCATCAAGGTCAAACAGGATAAGCCTTATGGAACCGCTATATGGCAGTATGGCAATAGCGTTGTATAAAGGACTGCAAATAAAACGCTTATCGTTGGTGAAGTCATTTTTTGCCCATGTGTCTTGAGGATCGAAATCGGTCTTCTTCAAGTTGGTTACCTTGAAACTTGCATTCGAATCAAGCGACAGATGGAGTCTCAGGGGAAATGTGGGATCAGAAGCGTGTGGGAAGGAAAGGGTTTTGTAGCTTAAAAACATGCCGCTGTTGAAAGCAGGAATGTATGAAAAGTCCTTGCTCCATGTTTCAGGCTTGTAAGGTTGCATTTTTAAATCAAAAATTCCTTGTCCAGTAAAAATGATCTCACCGGAATATCCCGGTATGACATGTCCGAAAGATTCGTGCTTGTTAAACCAATAAGGTTCAGCGCCGTATATCATGATGTTCCCGCCGCTTGGAGAATGGGATGTGGCCCAGAGTCCATACGTCCTGCCGTCCGCCGATGCCCTTGCGTGCATTATGTCACGGAAACTCTGACCTTTGATGGCGGCTTCTGAAACAGGCGCCAGCGTGTCTATATTAAAGAAGCTGTAGCCAGATGAATCCAATGCTTCCACTCCTTTTGTCCAATTGACAAGCAAAGGTCCCTAGGAATCATATCCAAGTCCGATATCTTTGATCAGCCCTTGAATTGGCAGTGCGGTCTCGTGTATGAGTTGGAAATCATTCTTCCCAAGATGGAAAACAGATATTTTTTTTGAAAGCTTCTCAGCCACTGCAAGCTTGTCGGCGGAAGCCGCCATGACCAAGTCATTGTACGGCACGTTGATATACTTGACTATGTCCTTTTCCTTGAAGTCGAAAACGGCGATCTTGTTCAGTGTTTTGATATAAAGAAGTATATAACGCCCTCCGCCTCCAACGGTCAAGTTCGCAGGCTCTGCGGGAAGCTTGAAATCTTTTACGGACAGTGTCATTTCATCCTGGACTTTCCTTGATGCTTTCCGTCCCTTAGGCATATCCAGAACGAAAGAATGGAAAATCTTCCTGTCGTTTCCACTTACGCTGATTATTACTGTTTCCTTGCTGGAAAGGTAGTTGTCAGGGCATTTCCATGTAACATTGCCGTCGCCAGAAATCTCCATGCCCTGTGGTACGCTTACAGGTTCATATTTTATATTTTTAATGTTGGACAAGCACTTGATCTTGTAATTCAATTGTTTCCGGTCGTCCAAGACCCGAGGGGGATCTGATAAGACAAGCAGGTAATCCCCGCCCTTTTCATCGAGTTCCTTCTTTAAGTCAACATTCCTTAATTTGAGTGATTTCATGTCACTGCCTGCCGTTATCAGATATCCGGTGTCAGGCAAATAGAAGATTGTCTTTAAAAAAGCAACATTGTCACGGAAAGCAGGGACTTCAACAGTAAATATCGGAAAATCAAGGTCAACATTGAATACAGATATCTTCAACATCTGTTTGTTGCCGCTGGAGACGGGGACGACCCCCATATAAAAAACTTCTTGCAGCGAAGGCAGATAATACGGGAAGGCGGGCGGGGTTGGAACAAAGGGAACTGGTTCCAAGTTGTTTGTTAAAATAGTGTTCCCGCAAAAGAGATATTTGCCTACTCCTGAAGGGCTGAACGATGGCAGTTCGGAAATGCCTTTGTTGCCCTCTATTTTTGCAGTATTGTCGGTAAGCTTAACGATAAAGGGATAAGTAAAAGTGCGTGGCAGGAGCGTGATATAAAAATTACTTCCATCGGGAGATGCGGAAATTACATATTTCGAATTTTCAACAAAGGATGGAATCTGTCCTGAATATTCTACTTCATACTTTGCAAGAGATACAGGATCAAGAAAGCTGATGTCTATTTTCTTGTCATTTTGCTTGAATAGGGCAATCATTGGACATGCAGGCCCGGTTCCTATCCCGATTGACAGGAGCTTGCCAAATTCATCTTTATCCATCCGCTTGTCAAGTGTTAGTTTGAAATCAGGGAAAGTGAACCTCTTGATAGTATTTGTTTCAGATGATGCCACGAAAAGGGAATCGGCATTTACTGCCATCGTTGCGTCCTCAGGAATGGGGATGAAGCTGGAAATCTTCTTCGCCTGAGTGTCGAATACGGCTATCTTGAACAGCTTATCCATGAGGAGAAAGATGTATTTCCCGCTGCTGTCAGTGCATGCGTTGGAAAATTCTCCCGGGAGACTGATCGTTTCGGCATCTTCAATTGGCAACAAGGGCTTCTCCGATTTATTTGCGACAGCTTTGTCAGCGGTGACGGATTCCTTGATTGTCGGATTTTCACGGGACTTGGCGGCTTGTACGAGGAGGATATTTCTTGTCGGTTGAACGCCGGGAGGCGCGGTCGTCTCGGCGGCCCGGAACTGGTATTCGCGCGACAGTATCTCGCCGTTGTAGATTTTGCGATCCCGCTCTACGAACGACAGCTCGGTGTCGGGGGGATAGCTCGTAAGCGGCGGAGATCACACCCTTATCGAGGGGGAATGACAATTTTCCGCATCTGATGTTTCCAAGAGGGAGGGAGCTGTGCGGCGGGACTGGCAGTCCCTGTATTTTTATGTTCGGGATGCCGCATTTGAAAACATGCTCGTTTCCGTCAACATTGAGCTTGATGTTGAATCCGGTCTCAGGGATGAAGTAAAAGATATCGCTGTTGTTTCTGATGTTGATGGAGACAAAAATATCTTCCGTCCCGTCTCCGCCCGGAAAGCTGACAAGCCTCATTTCCGTCACTTCAAGCGTCATAAGATCGGGCGCATCCTGTGCGAAAATCCTGGAAAAAAGAGGAAAAAGAAAGACGAGAAAGATGAAAATTTTTGAACGGCAAGAAACATTTTGCATTTTTCGATCTCCATTTGTTTTTTTACGGAAAATATTTACTAAGACTGCGTAGCCTGACGCTCCTGAATAAAAAGTCAAATCCGTGAAAAAATTAAAAGAAAGAGCCCGGATTTAAATTCCGGCGTTATGTTATAGCGTGTTTTTTCTCTTTCAATTTTCGTTAATGCAATCTAACATGATTCTCATACGAGTCTGTTCCCGTTTTAACAAACGGAACAAAACACATTGGAATTTGGGTCGCAGGCGAAGCCCGCCTTTTGTCTCCTGATTTCTCCTCTCTTTATCGCGCGTAGAATTCGACAACTTTCATCACTTCAATCGCGCACGGAATTTCTCCCTGGGCAGGTTCCCGCGCCACGGTTACTTTGCATTTCTCTTTGTCAACCTCAAAATAAGGCGGGACTTCGCAATTCGTGTTTTTTGCGATATTCGCGATAGCCGGATTTTTTTCAACGTCTATTGATATGACCTGTCCGGGTTTCACCTGATATGAGGCGCGGTCAATAATTTTTCCGTCAACTTTTATGTGTCTGTGGCTGACAACCTGTTTGGCGGCGAATATTGTCGGGGCAAGTCCGCTCCTGTAGACCACAGACGCGAGTTTGAATTCAAGATTTTTCAGAAATCTGTAGTCTGTTTGCCCCTTGCTTCTTTTCGCGTCCTGATAAGTGAGTTTGAGTTGCTTCTCCGTCAGTCCGTAAAAACTTTTCAGTTTTTGTTTTTCCAAAAGAAGCTCTCCGTAAATTGACATCTTCTTTTGTCCGGTTTTTCCGTGTTGTCCCGCTCTGAAAGGACGTTTTGTGCTGGGGCATTTAGGCATTCCCCATATGCACGCGCCGATTCTGCGGCAAAGTTTGTGTTTCGCTCGAACTTGCATGATCCCTTGCTCCTTTTTTAAGAGTTTTTGTATTGTTTTTCGGCGGGCGTCAAGCCTGTTTAGGGGACCCGCTGAAAAAGTGGAACGCAAACCATACACCTCTAAACGGAAAAAGCAAGCCCGCCAGTGGTAAATATTCACCGAACCCTGCGAGCCAAGTCGCAGCTACAGGCGAAGACTGGTCCTTTCGGTGAATATTTACTCTCTATGTGAATATCCAATATCCAACACGGAATATCCAATGACGAAGGAAGGAAAATGTGAAACTCGCAGTAGGACGCTGGCTACTGACTTCTCTTTTTATTCTTTACTCCCACACTTTAGAACTTCTTTGTCGTTTTCTACTTTCTAAATTCTACTTTTTACATGCCGGTCTTTCCGACGCGGAATATTTTTTGGCTGCCAAACCCGCCTTCTTCGGAAAGGATTTCAAGTCCGAAACGGGAAGATACGGATTCCGCCCTGTCTTTCCCCGACGCGATGATAAAGGCCTCTTTTTCCTCATAATTCTGAGGGAAGAGGGCTATTTTTGTCCTCGGCCTGTCGCAAAGAATGAAATTGTTTTTTAGGCCAAAACGCAGCGACGAAAAGATCAAAGACGGCGGATCCGAGTTCATATCGGCAAAGACAATACCCTCTTTTTTATCCGTCAGTTTCATGAGATTAATCGTGATGCCATCGGGTTGAAAATCGTTTTTCATAAAATAAGGCTCAAAGAAATCATCCTGTCCGTCTTTTGAGAAAACCGCGGAAAGCGTAGTTTTATTTGAGTTAAGGATCAGCCCGTATCCCATACAAATCATTGTGAGGAAAAGTGTTGCGAAATTCGCAAATCTTTGTCCGCATTTTTCGGGGATTTTTTTCTCAAGCGCGTGAACGCCTGCCGAAAGCAGAAAAAGCCAAACCGGCAGGAGGCTTATGAATGTCCTTGGAAAGGGGGCAGGGGAGCGCAGGATAAAGAAAAATGCCGGAATAATAAAGATAAAAACGCAAAGAAGTCCTTCTATGATTTCCCCTTTTTTGGGAATTGTTAATGAAAAAATGGCGGATGCTGACGGGATAAGGAGGATTATGAATGTGGAAAAATAAAACACGCCGATGGCGGCAAACCCCGAAGACCAGCCCTCTTTTATTGAGATAGTTTTTATGAATTGAGGAAATATCGGAAGATAAAAACACAGTAGGGCGATGAAGGGGACGGATGAAAATTTCAGGAAATTTGGAAACGTGATTTTTGCTTTTCCAAACACAAACGGCAACAGCGACACTGCGAAAATCGCAAAAGCGTTGGTGGGCATTATTCCGACGGAAATCAGGGAAAGCAGGCAATAAGCGGGGAACCATGTTTTGCGATTTTCGCAAACCTTAAACACCGCGATTATCGCAAGGGAAACCGTCAGGATGCTGAACATGTATCCTCTCACCGCTACGGCATATATGAGAAATGCCGGTGAAACGGTGAAAGCCAGAAGGACTATAAAAACGGAGAAATCGGAAAAGTGTTTTCGCCAGAAAAGAAACGATGACAGCAGGAAAGCGAAGGCGGCTATCATTGACGGCAAACGGAATGAGTAATTGGAAAAAGAAATAAACGGGCAGACATTATGCATCCAGAAACGCATAAAGACGCTGTAGAGGATGTGATTATTCGGAATGACGTATTGCCGGTAAATTCCGATATAAGTCGAAGGACCCGCGACAAAATCAATAATAGTCAGGGCTTCATCATACCACAGACAGCGCTGAATTTTTTCTCTCAGGAAAATAGCGCAGACAAGAAGCAGAATCCCGGAGTAGATGATAATTCCAAGTTTGCTATTTTTGTTGGTCATAATTCGCTCTGGAAAAACTATGTTCAGGGTTCAACGTTCAGCGTTTAGAATAAATGAAGACGCGAGCAAAAAGGAGTCAGGATTTCCGACTGCTAATTGCCGATTTTCACCATAGGGACGCAAGGGACAAAAGAGACACAAGGGACGCAAGGGACATAAAAATCAAGAATTCAGAAGTCAGCGTCCTACCCCGAGCGCTTACGCCTCGGGGTTTTATCAATAAGAAACTGTCAAGAAAGAGACACGCTAAAGTCGAAGATCCCGAGCTGGGGGCCTCGGGGCTGTGAACTCCAACTAAATCAGTTTTAAGTGTTAGGTTTTAAGTTTTAAGTGTTCTACTTTCTAAATTCTACTTTCTACTTTTGTCACTTCCGAACGTCCTTATCCCTTCAGTCTTTAGCCTTCCCCCTTTTTGCTTTTTTCACAGGCAAGATGCCTGTGCTACA
>JAGVIF010000020.1 GCA_020056205.1 Lentisphaeria bacterium
CGGTTCTTCTACCGGGCGTCTATATCGAAGGAAACGCGGTCATCGGAGAAAATTGCAAGATAGGACCAAACTGCTATATAAGAGGGAATACGTCAATCGGGAACGAGTGCCATATCGGACAGGCCGTTGAAATAAAAAATTCAATAATCATGGATAAAGTGAGCATCGGGCATCTCAGCTACGTTGGAGACTCGATAGTCGGGAACAACAGCAATCTCGGAGCCGGAACCATCACGGCAAACTTCCGCCACGACGGGCAAAACCACAGGTCAATGGTTGACGGAGAACTTAAAGACACCGGCAGACGAAAATTCGGCGCGATAATCGGCAACGATGTCCACACCGGAATCCACACGGGCATCTATCCCGGAAGAAAAATCTGGAATGGGCAAACGACGCTGCCAGGCGCAATCGTCCACAAAGACATTGAGAGTATCAAAGTGTCAGAGTGTCAAAGTATCAAAGTGTCGATAATTGGATGATTGCACGATTTAAAAATCTCTAAATCTTAAAATCGCCAAATACTGAGAGTGCGGGAGTGAAAGAAATTAGAAAGTAGGATTTAGAAAGTAAAAAGTAGAAAGTAGAAAACTTAAAACCTAACACTTAAAACTAATTTTGTTGGAGTTCACAACTTCAGTTGTGTGGTTTGTTGGAGTTCACAGCTTTAGCGTGAGTTTTAAAATCTAAGACACTAAAAATGAGAGACAAGAATAATTTTATAGATGGAAGATTCTGGAAGGCGTCCTTTGGCGATTCATCCGACAATCCCGTTGCGAAATTCGCAATAGGAAATGATAACGGGTCATTGTTGTTGTCCGGCATTGCTTTCGATGGAATGAAGGAGTCGCGCGGAATCAATGCCGTGTTTAGGAAAAACGCCTCCGAACATGAAGGAGAATTTATCATAAGGACTTCTTCGACAATGCCTTACGCCGGAGATACTATCGTAAGGAGAAGATATGAGTTCACCGGCGATTTTGTCGAAATAGTGAGCGATATAAGCACAAGGCGAACGATGAAATTAAAAACTCTTTCCGTTGACTCGCTGTTGCTTTCAGGCGAATGGAACTTAAAAGGACTTCTTCTTTATGACGGAATTTCCAATACTCCCAAATGGGTTGATTCTCCGCGCCCGCCTTTTGCCGACTCCTTGCCGTTTCTTTCGGCAGTATTCGAATCCTCATCGGGAGGAATTCTCGAAACCGGAACCGGAGACGACCTTTGGAGATGGGAAATAGCCCGCAGAACAAACAACGCTTTTGCGAATTTCGCAATCCGCAAACAGGATAAAGGCTGGGCAATAAAAAGAAATGTCCTTGCATGGAATGAAGAATCAGACCTTCCCGCAAAAGACATGAGGTTTTCGTGGTATTTATTTTTAGGAGGAAGGGCAGGGGAGGGACAGAAAGAGAAAGGGTTGAATGCGGATACTGTCGAAAAGATAGACTTGAGGAAATTAAAATCTGAATGTCCGGACGACGCGAAAATCGCATGGAATGGCGGTTTAAGCGACTACCCGTGTTTTCATTCAAACTGGACAAGGGGACGTCTCAAGAAAATAGCAAGGGTGTTTGATGCGGGCGGGAAAGAGCGAAACCTGACCATTTCTCCCACGGAACTTTTCCTCTGCGACTCGGCATCTCATCTTTCGCGCGGAAACGATAGAAAGATTTCTCATTGGAATATTATAGAAATCAACAAGTTCAAAAAATGGGCGAACAGATTGCTGAAGAAAAACGGCTCCGCATTCTCCCTTGAGCTTCCCCCCGAATCCCCGTTGCGCAACCTGCCGTCAATATTCAGGAGACAGTAGCCAGCGTCCGACCCCGAGCGCTTACGCCTCGGTGTTCTATCAAAAATTGGCGCTATTGTCATCAAGTTATCAACAGGCATCCATTGTTTAATTTGTAAGTTGCTTACCATTATGTATTTAAGGTTGACAATCCTGTTTGGCGCGCATACACGCAACTTAACATAATATATATTATGCGACGTTAGATATTGGGTCGGCATCGGAATCGGTATTGATCGAATCTACTCCATATTCAGCCGAATTGGTTTAAATAATTTGGTGATTGGCAATTGGAAATAAAACAAACCGGTATTAGGTTATGTGAAATTTCCAGGATATGGGGCAGTTAGGATTCAGAATGAGAAAATTCAAAAACGGAGTTTTATTAAGATGAAACAGAAGATGATGATTGTATTGGCGCTTTTCTTTGGTGTTCTCGCGTTTACTCTAACTTATTATCAGATTAAGTATGAGAGGGACAAGCTTTTTCGCTCGGCGAAAGATGTTGATTTGATTAAGATGAAGAAATCCCTGACGCAGGGAGAGAAGATAACGGCAGCCGACATTGAATTATTCCAGACCAAGATTTTTGCCGGCGTTGGACGGGTTGAGATCGAATGGAAGGACAGCAACAATATTATTGGAAGAAAGGTTTCCGCATCCGTTTTAAAGGGTGAAGTTTTAAAATGGTTTCAGCTTGAAGAGGATTTTGTGCTAAAAAGGGAGGGGCTTGCGGGGATAATTCCGCCCGGACTGCGCGCCGTATCCATAGCCGTAGACACAACATCATCGGTTACGGGGCTTGTGAAGCCGAGCCAACATGTTGACATAGTCGGGACTTTTCACTTTCCAGAGATGAAAGGCGATAAGTCGCTTGACACCATAACCCTGACCATTCTGCAAAATGTCGTGGTCTTGGCGACGGGTACCCAAATGGCGGCTTATTCATCCGGCGCTGAGGCCAAGACAAAGGGATATAATACCGTTACTCTCGCTCTCTCCCCGAAAGAGGTTGAGATGATAGTTTTCGCAACCCAAAAAGGCAAGTTGAGCCTTAGCCTTAGGCATTACGAGGATGCCAAATTTCAGTACGATCTGCAGAGCGTCAACTTCAAATATCTTGAGCAAAACATAGACAAATACACCAGGGAGCGCGAAACGTTTTTGAAAAACTATAAATAAGAGTTATGTTTAAGATTCTCATAAAACAACCCGATAAGAAAGACTCTGAGGCTAATCTCGTCAGCGGCGTATATCGCATTGGAAGCAGTCCGGCTTCGCATATCCAGTTCAATCATCCTGAAATCTCGGCGCGCCACGCGCAACTGATTGTTTCCGACGAAAACATAAAAGTCTGCGATTGCGGCAGTTCCAACGGCACATTTCTTGACGGCGCAAAAATCGGAAACGAGCCGGTGAATGCCCGGATAGGATCGCTGATCGGCATTGGAATGCTTGAAATATCCGTTTTATCACAGGAAACGCATCAGCCCTCTCAATCCTCCCCTGCCCTTACAAGCCATATCCTTGCCGACCCGCAGAAAAAGAAGCAAATTGAATTCGAGTTGGAAAAAGCTGCGTCTAAAGGCCTCAAGGAATCCAAAAAAGCGGGCTTCAAGTCGCCAATAATATCAATATCGGGGATATCAGAAGAAGCCCGTCCTATTGTTCAGGAGATAAAACGCCACGCGCATGCCGAATTACTTAAACGTCTGAATCTCAAAAGGATGGCGCTTTCCGGAGCATCGGAAGATGAACTGGCCGAAAAGGCGAAAAGCACAATTCACGATATAATGCTCGAACTCTCCGTTCCCCTGCCCCATGGCGTTACGGTGGAAAAAATAGAGAGGGAACTTGTTAATGAGGCAATCGGACTCGGCCCTCTTGAAGATCTTATAGGGATTCCGGAAATAACTGAAATAATGGTCAACGGTCCAAACAACGTCTACATCGAAAAAGACGGCATATTATACAAAACCGACACTGCGTTTGCCAGCGACAGTCAGGCGATGGCCGCCATAGAAAGAATCGTATCGCCGCTCGGACGAAGGATTGATGAAAGCTCTCCGATGGTTGACGCCAGGCTGAAAGACGGTTCCCGCGTCAACGCGATCATCCCGCCGCTCTCCCTCGTCGGCCCAACTATAACGATAAGAAAATTCTCAAAAACGCCATTTCAGGTTCACGACCTTGTCAGATTCGGTTCTCTCTCAAATGAAATGGCCAGATTTTTAGAAGCCTGCGTCCAGGTAAGGAAAAATACAATAATATCCGGCGGAACCGGCTCCGGAAAGACCACTTTGCTTAATGTCCTCAGCTCATTTCTCCCGGAAAGAGAACGCATTGTAACTATAGAAGACGCCGCCGAACTCCAGCTTAAACAGCAGCATGTGGTGCGTCTCGAAGCGCGCCCGCCGAATATTGAGGGAAGAGGAGAAATATCAATAAGGGATCTTGTGCGCAACTCTCTGCGAATGCGTCCCGACAGAATAGTAGTTGGCGAGTGCCGGGGCGGTGAAGCCTTGGACATGCTTCAGGCTATGAATACCGGACACGACGGCTCGCTGACCACAATACACTCGAATTCTCCGAGAGACGCCCTTGCCAGGCTTGAAACCCTTGTGTTGATGGCCGGCTTTAACCTTCCACTGAGAGCTATAAGAGAGCAAATAGCTTCAGCCATTACGATTATTGTCCAGGTTGACCGGCAGAAGGATGGAACGCGAAAGGTGACCGACATAAGCGAGATCGTAAAAATGGAAGGCGACATTATAACGATGCAGGATATATTCAAATTCAAGCACGAGGGATGGTCGCCTGACGGGAAGATAACGGGCAGGCATTATCCGTGCGGAAATATTCCCACATTCATGGAGGAAATTCGAAGGTCCAACATAAACCTCGAAATATCAATTTTCAATGACGGGGCTATCAGATGAACTCTTTTGCGTTGACGATACTTGCAAGCGTCTGCTCCGGCATCTCGGCCGCCATCGCCTCAATGGTGATAATAGATTTTTTTATGCAGGCGTCCGGAAAATACAGGGAGCGCTATGTGAAGGAAACCTCAGCCGAATTTGATGAAATTCTCCTCCAGATTCCCCCTGAAAAAATAGCCGACCTCACGCTTGCCATATCATTCTTGAGTTCCCTTGTAGCCGTGATAACCGTCGGCGCCGCAGGCTCGTCGTGGTCGTTGTCGAAATCCATTTTTGTGGCGATTGCCGCTTTCATCATAACCCTGCCTGTGCCAAGATATTACATAAGGTATTTAAAAAAAACAAGGCTCATAAAATTCAACGAACAACTTGAGGATGCCCTGAATTCGATGAGTAGCGCGCTCAAGGCCGGGTTCAGCATCAGCCAGGCATTGGAGGGGATAGCGGAGGAAAACAGAAAGCCTATATCAATAGAATTTCGTCTCCTCATGCAGGAAATACGGCTCGGAGTTCCGTTTGAAAATGCCCTCGACAACATGGTGAAAAGGATAGAAAGCGACGACTTCGAACTCGTTTCCATCGCGATACTTACAGCGCGCCAAACCGGCGGCGAACTCACGGTCGTCTTTGAAAGGCTCTCCGCGATGATACGGGAAAGAATGAGAATAGCAGGGCGTCTCCGCGCTCTGACCGCCCAAGGCCGCCTTCAGGCCTATATAGTCGGCTCCCTCCCCTATCTCCTGATGCTTGTGATGAACTATATAGCTCCCGAAATGATGTCAGGATTCTTCAATTCCATACAGGGAATAGCGATGATAACAGGGGCCTCTGTCCTCGTTTTTATCGGCTTCCTCACTATCAGAAAAATCACTAATATTGACATCTGATGATTGGTTAATATTTACAAATAGGAGGTTGGGCAATGTCAATGACAGGCATGGAAAGGATTTCCAGAATTCTTAAGAGGAAATCAGTTGATCGGATAGGGCTTTTCGAGCATTTCTGGGGAGATACGCAAAAGGCGTGGACGGAGCGGGGGCATTTAAAGCCCGATGAGGATCTCACCGAACATTTTAATTTTGATATGACGGAAATGTGGCCTTTCTATTGCGTGGCCGATCTTGATTTCAAAGTCGAGACAATTGAAGAGGATAGCGAGACGATTCTCGAAAAAAATGGGAATTACGCCGTTCTCCGCAGGCATAAACTGCATGACGCCACACCGGAGCACGTTGATTTCACCGTCAAAGACAGGGCCGGCTGGGAGGAACTTATCAAGCCTCTTCTGAAGCCTGAAAGAAGACGCATTAATTTTCAGGGCTACAAAGAGGCGAAGGAAAAGGCCGCGAAAGCGGACAGGTTTTTCTGCTGGTCCGGAGTAAACGTCTTCGAACAAATTCATCCTGTATGCGGACATGAATATATGCTCATCGGAATGGCGATGGATTCGGACTGGATCAGAGATATGGCCGAGACATATTCAAGGTTGAGTATCGAGCTTATGGAACTGCTTTTCGCCGAATGCGGCAAACCGGACGGAATCTGGTTTTACGAGGATATGGGCTTCAAGGAAAGGCCTTTTATGTCGCCGGAAATGTATAGGGAAATTATTCAGCCGTCGCACAAGAAAACATTTGATTACGCGCATTCCATCGGACTTCCGGTCATTGTTCATTCATGCGGATACGTTGAGCCTCTTGTTCCCGGACTTATCGAGGCCGGAATGGATTGTCTGCAGGTCATCGAAATCAAAGCCGGAATGGATATCCTGCGGCTCAAGAAAAATTTCGGACACAAAATCGCCCTGTGTGGCGGGATGGATGCCAGAAATTTAGTCGCCAACGACCTTAAGGCTATAAAAAACGAACTTGAGGAAAAGATTCCCGCAGTGATGAAGGGTTCGGGGTACATCCTCCACTCGGATCACTCAATCCCCAACAATTGCGATTACGAGACATACCGCTTTTTTGTTGACGAGGGACTGCGCCTAGGGAAATACCTGAACTCGTGACAGATTTAGAAGTGCGTTGAATCGTTGAATAATCGTCGCGCTTGCCGCGACCGCAAAAAATAACGCGGCGTGATCGGGACATACCGTAAAGATATACCCGCTCCCGCGCTGACGTGGCCTCGCATCCAAAATAGCATGCCGCGCGGCCACGGGGAGTTTTGCGATCGGATCGAATCAACATGTTATAAATAATTTATGTCGAATCCGTCACGGATTCAGGGAATCCTTATGCTTCATAAACATGCGAGAGTTTGGCTTGACATAAATCTTTCAACGTTAAAAGATAATTTCAAAATTATCAAAGAAAAGGTCGAACCGTGTGAAGTTCTTTCCGTCCTGAAAGCAAATGCCTACGGACTTGGCGTTCAAAAAATAGCGTCAGCCCTTGCCTCAGCCGGGACTCACGGCTTTGGCGTTGCCGAAATAAACGAGGCGCTCGCTTTGCTCCCCCTCGGCAAGCCGGTTCAGATACTTGGAGGAATCCTTCCCGATGAAATACCTGACGCTGTGCGCGGCGGAATAATTATCCCCGTCACTGACTACAGAACCGCCCGCATAGTAAGCGCCGAAGCCATTAGGCAAAGAAAAACGGCGGAATGTCATTTCCTTGTTGACACCGGAATGGGACGGCTCGGAATACGCATTGAGGAGGCCGAAAAAGTGATATCCGATTCTCATACGCTGCCCCACATAAAATTCACAGGAATTTATTCCCATTTCCCTGCGGCTTATATACAGGATTGCGAATATACCAACGCCCAGATAAAATCTTTCAAAGCCCTCTTGCGGGGACTCGCAGACAAAGGAATCCGCTTCAACATTGTCCATATTGCAAACAGCGACGCGGTGAACAATTATCCTAAAACATACATGAAACCTTTCAACATGGTAAGAACCGGCATAAATCTTCACGGCTCATTCGATCCGCAAGGGCAAAGAACCATGAACCTCAAATCAATAATAACGCTGAAAACGCGTCTCGTCGCTGTCAGAAAACTTCCGGCCGGCGCAAGTATCGGATACGGATGCACTTACAAACTGCCTGAAGATGCTTTTGTCGGAACCATCTCCGCAGGCTATGCTGACGGACTGCCCCTGGCCCTTTCAAACAGGGGGCACGTCCTGATACGCGGAAAATCTTGCCACATAATCGGAAGAGTCTCTATGGACTGCACAACTGTTTCGCTCGCGCAAATCCCCGGGGCGGAATGCGGAGACGAAGTCATTTGTCTCGGCGGAGAAGGACCTCTTGCCGTCTCCGTTGCTCAGTGGGCTCAGGTCAAAGGAACCCACGCCTACGACATTATATGTTCTTTCGGCTCAAGAGTCATCCGCAAATACATTGACCCAAAAAACTAAAACGAAGGAGGAAAAAAATGAAAGTTGTCGTCGCATATTCCGGAGGGCTTGACACTTCTGTCATCGTCAGATGGGTTAAGGATGTCTACAAGGCCGAAGTTATCGCTTTTTGCGCCGATCTCGGACAAGAGGAGGAATTGGACGGCCTTGAGGAAAAGGCTGTAAAGACCGGAGCGTCAAAGTGTTATATCAAGGATCTTCGGGAGGAATTTGCGAAAGACTTTATCTTCCCTATGATGCAGGCCGACGCGATATACGAGGGGAGCTACCTGCTTGGAACATCTATAGCCCGTCCTCTCATAGCAAAACATCTGATAAAAATCGCGAAAGCCGAGAAGGCCGACGCTATATGCCACGGCGCGACAGGAAAAGGAAATGACCAGGTGCGATTCGAGCTTGCCGCCTACGCGCTCAATCCTGATATAAAAATAATAGCGCCATGGAGGGAATGGGAATTTAAGTCCAGAACCGACCTTATCAATTACGCGAAAAAACACAATATCCCTGTAACCGCCTCAGCCTCAAAACCATACAGCATGGACAGGAACCTGCTCCACATAAGTTTTGAAGGCGGAATACTTGAAGATCCGTGGGTAGAGGCGACAGATGACATAAGCGCTCTAACCTCGCCCCTCCCCCTCACGCCGGACAAGCCGGAATACC
>JAGVIF010000593.1 GCA_020056205.1 Lentisphaeria bacterium
CATGGCTATATTTTTGTATGGATGATGCGAACGATTATCTGATTAAATTCGTCCCCGCTTTTCTGGCCGTGCTCATATCATTTTTTCTCTATGAAATTTTAAGATGTGTTGGATGTGGAAATGTTCGGAGCGCGGTTCTGACAATAATTTTCATTGCGAACTTCGAGTTTGTCGGGGAAAGTTTTTTCCTATATGCCGAGAATCTTTTAATCTTGTATCTTCTTGGCGGATTTTTTCTTCTTTCCCGTCACCTTTCCGGCGGGGACAGAGACGATGTTTTGTTTGTGCTTGGACTGGCCATGCTTGCGGGGGCGGCTTGGACGAAAAACGAAGGATTGATGATTTTCTGCGTGACGGTGATCGCATTCATTTTGTCGGCAGGATTTAAACGGGTGATTCATCGTGAGAATTCGGCCGCGTTCCTGGCGGTTTTCATTTGTCTTGTTCTGCCGTGGATAGTTTTTCGATCCATATTTGATATTGCTGTTCGTGATTTCAATTTTGAGAAATACGGAATAAGCGATTGGGAGGAGATATTCTCGGCCGCGTCGAGAGTATTAGGACATCTTTTCAGCGTTTTATTTATCACTCCGCGCTACAGCGGGATATGGATATTGTTTTTCACGGTGGTTTTGCTGAGCATAAGAGATGCTGTTGAGAGCCGGCCCGCAAGATTTTTTCTTATATCAATCGCGGGGATAATGTGTGCATACCCGATACTTTTCGTTTTTTCGGCGCGGAATTTCAACTGGCATCTATTGTCTTTCGGAAGAATTCTCCTGTCTCCGGCGCTGCTTTCAATATTGTTTATTGCCCATGTTGGCGTTTCGATGGAGCGCAAGCTCCGGCGACGATTCGCGGCTATCGCTGCTAAACCTTGATGGTATAAGTTCAGTAAACCCCGTCCTTTTACTGAACTTATACATGCAGTCTTCCGCCGGCGAGAATTATCTCTATATCCTCCTGCGTAAGATTGTGTTTAAGAATTATTTCTTTTTCTCCCGATTCACAGCGCAGGCTTGCCTTTATTTTTCCGCCCGTGTTCAGTTGTTTGCGAATTTCGCAGATTGCGATTTTCGCATTTTCAGAGAGAAGGCCGTAGTCGTTCCGGTTTTCGAAAAGCAGGGGAATTATTCCGAAATTGACAAGATTTGCGGCGTGAATTCTTTCGATGGAGAATGCCATTACCGCTTTGATTCCGAGGAACATCGGGCAGATTGCGGCATGTTCGCGCGAAGAGCCCTGCCCATAGCTTTCTTTAGCGGCGATAACGCCGTGTTTCCCTGCGTCTCTGACTGCGGCGGCCCTCTCGGCGAAAGAAGGTTTTCCCTTTTCATTGAAACACTCGAACACGACTTTTGAATACGCCGGTATATTGCTTCTGTGTTTTAGGTGTATTCCGGCCGGCATTATATGATCGGTGGTAATCTTGTCCCCTGTTTTTATAACTATCACGCCATCAATGTTTTCAGGCAGAGGCGTATTTTTCGGAGGCTCGCCTATCGTTGACTTTCTTACAATCGCAATTTTTGTCCCCCGCGGCGGGGGGGAATTATCATCCTGTCGTCAATTAAAAATGTCTTTGGAGTTTTTATTCTAGGAAAATCAAGCCCGAGTTTTCGCGGGTCGGTAATTTTTCCTGTGAGGGCGGCGGCAACGGCGACGGCAGGACTGACAAGATATGCCTTGTCGTTTTTTGTCCCCGTTCTTCCCGCAAAATTTCTGTTGAACGTGCGCAGAGTAACGGTGTCATCTGCGGGGCTGAAGCCCTGTCCGATGCATGGACCGCACCCGGATTCAAGGATTCTTGCCCCTGCTGAAATTATCTCCGAGAGAGCCCCGTTTTCCGCGAGCATTTTTATAAGCTGCCTGCTTCCGGGCGCTATGGCAAACGAGACATTTTCAGCGATTTGTCGTCCCTTTAAAACTGATGCGACGAGCATTAAATCCTGATAAGAGCTGTTTGTGCAGGAGCCTACGATGACCTGCCCGACTTCCGCGCCTTCAAGCTCGGCTATAGTTTTTATATTGTCCGGGCTTGACGGACAGGATGCAAGCGGCTCGATCTCGGAAAGGTTTATTTTTATCACTCCGTCGTATTCCGCTTTTTTATCGGCGGAAAACTCAATCCAGTCTTTTTCTCTGCCTTGTGTTTTCAGAAACTTCAAAGTGTTTTTATCGGAGGGAAAAACTGACGATGTAACTCCAAGTTCGGCGCCCATGTTTGTGATTGTCGCGCGTTCCGGCACGGAAAGGGTTTTGACGCCTTTTCCGAAATATTCAATTATGCAGCCGACATTTCCTTTGGTGGTGAGGATGCCGAGAAGTTTCAGAATTACATCTTTCGCCGAAACCCAATCCGGCAATGAGCCGGTCAATTCCGCGCCAATTATTTTAGGATAAGAAAGACGGAAGGGCTGTCCGGCCATCGCAAGGGCTACGTCAAGTCCGCCGGCGCCTATTGCAAGCATTCCGATTCCGCCTCCGGTTGGAGTGTGTGAATCCGAGCCGAGCAGGGTTTTTCCGGGCGCGCCGAAACGTTCAAGGTGAACCTGATGGCAAATTCCGTTGCCCGGACGCGAAAAATAAACTCCTTTCGCGGCGGCGACGGATTGAAGGTAGAGGTGGTCATTCTGATTTTCCGGGCCGTTTTGAGACATGTTGTGATCAATGTACGATACAGATAATTCGGTTTTTACCCGCTCAACACCCATTGCCTCAAGTTCTAAGTAAGCCATAGTACCGGTGGCGTCCTGGGTAAGCGTCTGATCTATGCGGATGGAAATGGGAAATCCCTGTTTTTCTTCTCCCGATATGAGATGTCTTGCAATTATTTTCTGGACTAACGTTCCTCTTGCCATTTGAATTCTCCTCCGTCCTCCGCGGCTAAATTTTCTGTTCATCTCAACTATCCCAAAAATCTACATCCCCCCGCAAATTTCGCAAACTGCGCCAAAAATATAATTTTCGCCCCGCGATTTTTTCAAGATTAGACTCGTCAACCTCGATTTATTTGAGTTACAGGGTACTATCACTCGATCCCGATTCCGATACCGACCCCGAAAAAGGCGGCAGTTTCAAAGGAGGAGTCAGAATTTCCAAATTCTTCACCACAGTGACACAAAGGACATAAGGGACACAAGTGACGCAAGGGACACACAAAAATTTAGAATTTAGCGTCCTACTGCGCTTTGCGCAGTTTTATCAATAAGAAACTGCCGCACAAGTAGGTCAGCGCTTTTCTTGTCCTGAGCCTGTCGAAGGAAGCCTGACCACGTTTTTATTTGGACGGTCAAGGTAATTGCAAAACTTCTGATTTCGGTCGCGGCGAGCGCGACCCTCCATTTGTAAATATTCACTGAACCCCGTCCTTCAGTGAATATTTACACAAGAGCTTTAAAGTAAGCGATTGTTTTTTCCAAACCGTTTTCGAGCGTAGTTGACGGCTTCCAGCCGAGCATGGCCTCGGCCTTCGAGATGTCAGGGCGTCTTCTTGCCGGATCGTCCTTTGGAAGTTCCATGTGGATGATTTTCGATTTTGAAGAAGTCATCTCTATAATCATTTTAGCCAGATCAACGATAGTGAATTCAGCGGGGTTGCCGAGATTAACGGGCCCTGTAACCGCCCTTTCCGTCTTCATCATCAGCGCGAAGGCGTCAATCATGTCGTCAACATAACAAAAACTCCTTGTCTGCCTTCCGTCTCCATAGACGGTGATGTCCTTGTTTTTGAGGGACTGAACGATGAAGTTGCTGACCACTCTTCCATCGTTTATCTGCATTCTCGGACCGTACGTGTTGAATATTCTTACGACTTTTATCGAAACATCGAGTTGTCTGTGATAGTCAAAGAAAAGGGTTTCGGCGCATCTTTTTCCTTCATCGTAACAGCTTCTCGTTCCAATAGGATTTACATTCCCCCAGTATTCCTCTTTCTGTGGATGAACCTGCGGGTCTCCGTAGACCTCGGACGTTGACGCCTGAAGGATAGGCGCCTTGAGGCGTTTCGCAAGACCGAGCAGATTTATTGCGCCAAGGACGCTTGTCTTTGTTGTTTGGATGGGGTCAAACTGGTAATGTATCGGAGAAGCCGGACACGCAAGATTGTATATTTCATCAACTTCGAGGTAGAGCGGCCAGGTTATGTCGTGTCTTATGAACTCAAAAAATGGATTTGAAAGCAACTGCCTGATGTTGTCTTTCGATCCCGTGTAGAAATTATCAACGCAGATGACGTAATCGCCTTCCTGGAGCAATTTTTCACAGAGATGCGATCCGAGAAATCCTCCTCCGCCGGCGACAAGAACTGTTTTTTTCATTCTATAACCTCCAAAACTTTCTCGTTCTTAAATATGACTCTTTTGCTTTTATGTTCCTCATTCCAGTATATCCACGTACTGTTGGTTTCCTTGTGCTGTGTCCGGTAAGGCATTGGGTTGCCCCATGACATAATAACCTCTTTTTTTGTCATTCCTTTGCGAACTTCGCCTTTTTTTATAATAAAAACTGTATCCTCATCAATTCCATCGAGCGGATTTGTTTTGCAAAAAAGCTCCGGAATGTATGCTTCCACCGGGGTCATTGTTCTTTGTTCGTTGTAGGCAACGGCGTATTTTTTGCCGGACTTGTCGGAAAATAAAATCTCTTCGGGATCGTAATCATTGACATCCACTTCTGTGCCGGCCGACAGAATTTGCCCTCTGTGATAATTCTCTATCGGAATCTCGTCCGCCCTTTCAAACCATATATTGTGGGCAAGGTAAATCTTGTCATCCGGTCCAGCGTTCAGTATCTGCCTGACCGATGGCGGCAATGTAGTCGAACAACCTGCCATAACCAACAGTGTGGACAAAAGAGCCAATTTAATTATTTTTGCGGCTTGCCTGAATTTCATAATCTCCTTCACTTGCCTGTGCGTGTCCCTGCCTGCCGCGTCGCGGCGCCGCAGGCACGGCGCGCAC
>JAGVIF010000393.1 GCA_020056205.1 Lentisphaeria bacterium
AACATATAAGGAATTCAGCATATGGGCTACACGACTATAAATAAATGCAGGATATGTGGGGGCAACAGGCTCAGTTCTGTTCTTTCCCTGGGCAACCTCTATGTATCGACTTTTGTAGATAAGACTGATGACAAGGTGGAGAGAGCGCCATTGGAGCTTGTCCTGTGTGAAAAGTGCACCCTTCTCCAACTAAGGGACACTGCACCACAGGAGCTGATGTATTCAAGGCACTACTGGTACAGGTCGGGCCTCAATACGGTCATAATAAACGATCTCAAGGAAATTGCGGAGGTGGCCGCCTCATTGGCCAAGCTTAAATCTGGAGATATCGTTCTTGATATCGGTGCAAATGATGGGACAATGCTCGAATTTTATCCGGAGAATCTGATCAGGGTTGGGTGTGAGCCAGCCGATAATCTTGCCATAGAACTTAAAAAAGTCACAGCTCATGTAATACACGATTTCTGGAATTATGAGAACTGGAAGAAACTTTTTGGTGAAAAGAAGGCAAAGGTCATAACGGCGATCGGGATGTTCTATGACATGGAAGATCCTAACCAGTTCATCAGGGATTCAGTCAGGGCCCTTGATAATGAGGGCATTTTCATCGCCCAGCTGATGTGTCTTAGGCCAATGCTGGAGAAGAATGATCTCGGGAATATTTGCCACGAGCATTTGGAATATTATTCATACGATTCTCTGAAATATCTTTTAGAGACAAACGGACTTGAAATCTTCAAGGTCGAGGAGAACAGCATAAACGGGGGGAGCTACAGGATTTTCGCAAGCCACTTCAAGGACGGGAGCGTGCAATTCCCTGAAAAATTCACCCTCAAAGACTACAAGGATTTTGAAAAGCGGATTATAACGAACAGGGATAAATGCGTAAAGTTCATCAGGAAAGTTGTTTCGGAAGGGAAAAAAGTATATGTCTACGGAGCCTCCACAAAGGGAAATACCATCCTCCAGTATTACGGGCTGGATGACAAGCTGATAGAAGGGGCGGCGGAAAAAAGCTCTGAAAAATGGGGCAAGTATACGGTGGGGACCAATATTCCGATCGTTTCCGAGGAGGAAGCAAGAAAACATGCTGATTATTTCCTGGTTCTTCCCTGGGCTTTTTTCAGTACATTTTACGGCAAGGAAAGGGCTTGGCTTGGAAAAGGGGGCAAGTTCATTGTCCCACTGCCCGATTTTAGGGTCGTAGGAAAGAATGATAATCCCTGAATCGCAATACCGTCGGATTATACGCTCTATTCCAATCCTATGTGTTGACGTAGTGATTGAAGTCGACGGTCGTTATCTTCTTGTGAAGAGAAACAATGCGCCGAAAAAAGGCAGATGGTGGGTTCCGGGAGGAAGAATTCACAAGGGCGAATCTGCGGTGTCGGCTGTAAAAAGAAAAGCTATGGAGGAGACAGGACTGGATATTCATGATATTGAACCGCTGGGATACTATGAATGCGTATTTAAAAGATCCAGTTTCGGTAGAATGCCCGGAGGATACCACGCAATTAGCATTGTCTTTGTCTGCAAGGCTTCGCTAAAGGAAATTTCACTGGACGATCAGAGTTCCGGCTGGAAGCTTGGAAACCTGCCCAAAGATTTTAAAATAAGATATTTCAACGAAGGAAAACAGATATGTCAAATATCAAAAGAGCGCTGATTTTAGGTGTCACCGGTCAGGATGGTTCCTATCTTGCGGAAATACTTCTTGAAAAGGGATATGAAGTCCATGGGATGGCGCGCCGATCCGCGACAGGAAACACTAGAAACATAGATCATCTCATTCATGATGAAAAAATATTTGAAGAACGTTTTTTCCTGGAAAGGGGCGATCTCGCGGATGTCACATCCCTTTATAGGATAATATCGGCGGTCAAGCCCGATGAGATATATAATGAGGCCGATCAGGATCATGTGAGCTGGAGCTTTGCAATGCCGGCATATTCCTATGACATAACGGGAGCTGCAGTTGGAAGGATACTTGAAATAATACGTCAGATAAATCCGACGATAAGATACTTCCAGCCCTGTACGTCGAATATGTTCGGGGATCCGGAGGAGGTTCCGCAGAACGAAAATACCAGGTTCAACCCGAAGAGCCCGTATGCGGTTGCAAAGGCATTCGCCTTCATGCAGGTGAAATATTACAGGGAGGCATATGGCATGTTCGCTGTAAACGGCATCCTCTACAACCATGAATCTCCTCGTCGGACAGAAGAATATGTGACTAGGAAAATAACTAGGGCCGCCGCAATGATTTCCGCAGGATTCCAGAAAAAAATAAGTCTTGGTGATATGACTGCCGAGATTGACTGGGGTTATGCCAGGGAATACATGGAGACGGCGCAGAAGATACTTCAGCAGGACAAACCGGAAGACTTCATAATAGCTACCGGTGAAACTCATACGGTGAGGGAGTGGCTTGAAGAAGCCTTTCGCCAAGTGAATCTAAAGGCTGACGATCATCTTGAAATAAACCCGAAATTCATGAGGCCGACAAAGACAGGAAAACTTGTCGGAGACATCTCAAAAGCCAAAAATTCATTCGGCTACAATCCCAGAGTGAAATTCAAGGAATTGATCAGGATCATGGTTGACACCGATGTGAGGACTTTGAAACTTGCCAGTCTCTGAATAATGAAATGAATCCATGAAAAGACGCATAGGCATACTGTTCCCGTCATCTAAAAAGGGCGGAGTCTATCAGTATGCGAGGGGTATTGCAGACAGCTTGATCAATCATTCAGGCAATTATGACTTCTGTATTATTCATGAGGAAGGGAAGCCTGATCTGTCATCAGGTGGATCTAATGATCGTTCAATAGATTTCGTGCAGATCCCCCCCTGCAATCCGTCCAATCTCAGGAAGCTTATTCATCTGCTGTCCCTTTATATCGGGTTCAGCCCGGGTTTGATAAAGAACCTGAAAAGTGTTCTTGAAAAGGCATCGGTTGACCTGCTTATAGTTCCTACACCATTATTCTTCTCTATCCCTTTGGATGTCCCGTTTATAACGTCCTTGCCTGATCATAATGATAAATATTTCCCTGATTTCCCTGAATACTCCTTAAAAACAAAACTGGCACGGAATATTATTTTCAGATATTTCGGCAAGAATGCCGTCCTCGTTGTTGCCGATTCGGAAACAACCGTCGGGGATCTTGAGAGATTTTCAGGAGTACATAGAGAGAAAACTTTTATCATCCCCTATATTCCGCCTGATTATATTTATGAATTTAAAGATATGTCTCAGGCCGAAGCCGCCATCCTTACCAACCACCTTAATCTTCCAGACAGATACATCTTCTATCCCGCCCAGTTCTGGTATCAGAAGAATCACTTCAGGCTTTTCAAGGCAATCAGACGTGTCAGGGATATCCACAACGAAAAAATCAATCTTGTCCTGTCCGGAAACTCAACAGGCAGTCCCATATATGAAAAAGTTTATCAGGAACTGCAAACTCTGGGGGAAGAACTTGATATAGAGTCACAGATAACTTATATGGGATACACAGATAACAAGATGACAGTAGCGCTTTATAAGAGGTCGGTCGGACTTGTAAGTCCCGCTCTTCAGGCGCCGACAACCATTCCACCTCTTGAAGCGATGATGCTTGGCGTCCCAGTGGCAACAGTGAATCTTGCTGAAATACCTAAGCAGGTAGGTGATGCAGGATTATTATTTGATCCATTGGATGTTGAGGACATCGCCAAAAAAACATATATTCTATGGACTGATGCCGCTCTCAGGGAACAGATGGTTAGCAGAGGCCTGGAGATTGTAAAATATCTTAATAGAGAATGGTATGCGGAGCAATGGGTGAAAGCCATATCGAATGCCTTTATGAGGACTACAGTAGCCCCTGAGAAATGGACAAAGGATAAGTTGTGATCCAAATTACACAAAAATTCTTAAAGAACCTAAAAAATCATTCAGTGCTCATTCTGATCCTGTCCTGCGGCGTGATATCTTTTGGAATATGGAATGCCGGTTTGCCGCTTGGCGATGAGGCAGGATATATAGAAACGGCAAGAAATCTTGCTTCGGAAGGGAAATATACTTCAAACCTATATTTGCTAAGCTATGCCCTGATATTTAAATTTACTTCTATGGAGCCTGCTTCCGCCCATTATCTTCTCAGATATGCCACTTCGCTTCTTTCGACAGTCCTGATCTATCTGCTCCTTAAAAGCATGAAATTCGCCATGAGTGAGTTCATAATACTAATTGTCTGCATATTCTGGATGAACTGCCTCCTAAACATCCCATATGTCCAGTATGGAAATATCAACCTGTTTGCCATGAACATTGCGTTGATCCCTGTTATTTATCTGATCAGAAAACAATCCCTGAATTCTTTTATTATCTGTCTGGCCTCTTTCCTGTGGTGTTCAAAGATCAGGCCTGAATATATTCTCGCAGTATTCCTGCTGCTTTTATATTTCGGATTTATTTATTTCGACAAGATATTTCATGCCGATAAACAAAAGATAATGTCATCAATAAGATCATCTTTCTTATCGCTGCTGATTTTAGTCTTTACACTATTTACAATCTTTTCCGATAAGTCGCAGGAGAGGGATTTTGACAAGTATATGTTGCAGGTATTAAGCCAGTGCTATACTTTTTTATACGCCAAAATGAATCCGGATATCAGCATAGATCCTATGCAGGAACATTCTGCCATAATAGATGAAGTTTTTGACCATCCATCAGGTTTTATAGATGCCTTCAGGAAAAATCCCTTAGAAATCATTACATATTTTGCTCTGAATGGATCAATCAATACCTTGCTCCTTGTCCCAAGCCTTGTTCAGCATAGGCCAATGATTCCAATATCGAAACTCCCCGAAATTTATGAAATATTGTTTATCTTGTTCGTTCCGGTCTGTGCTGTCGCCATGGTTATAAGAAGAGCCTTCAAAGGAATTTCCTTTAATAATATCCTATCATTTCTCAACATGAAGCTGGCGGATATTCCAGAACGCCTTCAAATTCGTGGTAATTTAATCAAGCGCATGGATATTACAGTTCTAATTATTTTATCTTCTTCCTCAATAGTTTCCATATTCCTCGCGATGCCGGATCCGAGATGTTGGGTGACATGCATTCCCCTCGCGCTTTTTTGGTTTGCGTGGGGTTATTCGTACATGTATTCAAATGTCATCCCCGCAAAATTTAAAATAAAACAAAATGATTTATCATCCTGCCCTCAGAAGTCATGTTTTCCCTATTGCATGATTCCATTGGCGGTATTTTTAATTTTTGCTGTCTATATGTCCCGTCCAAAGTTTCTTGACCTGAAAAGCAACAAAGTTGTGATTGATGCTATAAGAAAATCATCGGCATGGAAGAAAAAGCCTGTTATTGCCGGAAGCAACTCGATTTCCGTTTATGCAGTAATGGGGGAATGCGAAAGAATTGGATTATCCGCTTTGTCTACGGAAATGTTCAAAAGCGGATATATTGATTATTTCGTTGTTGACATAAATCACAGGATATCCAAGTTCTGGGCGGAAAACCGGGAATTTATGGAAAATTTTGAAGCCGATCCAGGAACATGGGGATACATGAATATGAATGTTGAAAATTCAGACGGCTTAGTTGTTTATGCAAAGAAGCAAACAAGATGAAAAAAGTCCTCATATTCGTTGTGGCATATCACGCGGAGTCCCATATAGCATCGGTTCTTGAGAGAATTCCAAAGGAGATATGGGATTCAGAGAAATACACGTCGGAGATATTGATAATTGATGACGCATCCGCTGACGGGACGAAACAGGATTTATAAGGGAATGCGGAAGAAATTCAATTTGAGGGTTCTTCGAAATCCGGTCAATCAGGGATATGGAGGGAATATCATAAAGAATTCCATCATATCAAAACTTCAACGTTTTAATGGACTCCAAGCTTTCTGAATTCCACACGGGCTACAGGGCATTTTCAAGGGAATTGCTCGAATCCCTCCCGTTTGAGGCAATGATCCGCATTGACTTTCTGTTTTCCCCGATTACAGCACAAGAGAGAATCATATCCGTCCCATAGCGGGGTGAGAGTTCAGCAAACCACGCCCTTTGCTGAACTCTTACTAAAAATAAAATGCGAAATACGAGTTTTAAATTGGTTTTTTATAAAAAATAACCGTAACGTCTTTTCCCTGTGTACTAAAAGTCGTTTTTTTTTTGCGGGAAAATCATTGATTTCGCATTTTATTAGAGGTAAATATTCACTGAAGGACGTGGTTCAGTGAATATTTACATAGCGGGCGGGGAGGCCGAAGCGTTTTAGACTATAGGCTAATAGATCACAACACAAGAAAGCGTATTTCAAAAGCCAAATCAAATAGAGAATGTCATAGATTTCTAATTTGTGGCAGAATCCCACATGAACAGATAGGCAATAGGGCATGAGGCCGATATCCCTTTTGATAAATTGCCAGCCCGGATTACATTACGCCTGTAAAAATAGGAGACATCTCAATGACCATGTCCTTCGATGAACTTATTGTAAAAACATTTGAATCCGACCAACGTGTCGATGCGATCTATCTGCTTGGAAGCGTAACCAACGGATATTTGCGCCCAGATAGCGACATAGATATCGCCATTCTCCCAGCAATAGGGGCGAAGTTTGACTCCATTTGCCGTCATGCTTCAGCGTCTTTGCTCAGCCTCGAACTTGGAAGAGATATTGACATCGGCTTGCTCTCATCTGACAATCTTGTCTATACTTATCAGGCGATCATGACCGGGAGGAGGCTTTTCGCGCGCAATCCGGGCGATGCTGATCAGAGGCTGGCTTGTCTGCTGGGGATGTATGGCCAATTCAATCTCGACCGGGCGGAGGTGTGCAATGCCTATTCAACCTGACGATGTCCTTCTGAACAAGGCCGCAATAATTGAGCGTGCGTTGCGCAGAGTCCGGGAGGAATTAGCTCAAGATACAAGTCTTGTAAACTATACCCATATTGATGCGATGACACTGAACATTCAACGGGCCTGTCAGGCCGCAATAGACATGGCCATGCACATTGTGGCCAAACAGCATCTTGGAATGCCTCAAACAAGCGCAGATGCATTCCGCCTCTTACTCAAAGCCGATATGATAAGCAAAGATGTCGCCAAGGACATGGTCGCGATGGTAGGCTTCCGCAATGTCGCAGTTCACGAATACCAAGAATTGAATATGGCAGTTCTGAAGCATATAGCTGAAAATGGATGGCGTTCCTTGGTTTCCTATTGCGCAGAACTCAGGCTACGCATCACCTCATAAGAGTACCCTGATATTTCCCCCACCATCAAATCTTCTTTAATATCGGATTCGATGGAATGAAATGATGAAAATTCTTCTTGTAGTTCCGTCTCAACATGAAATATACGGGAAAATAACCCCGCCAGAGCATCCGCATCTTGGGATTCTATACATCGCCGCCATCTTACAAAGGGATGGACACGATGTCAAAACCGCCGATTTTGACGCGGAATTTCTTACGTTTCAGACCTTTGCAAACATTTTGACTGACTACAATCCGGATATTGTTGGAATCACTGCGACAACTCCGGTTTTCAACAACGCCGTAAAAATTGCCGAATTCACAAAAAAGCATTCCTCCGCCAAGACACTCATAGGAGGAATTCACCCGACACTTATGCCTTTGGAAACTATGGCTTCCGGTGTTTTCGATTTTGCCGTAAAGGGCGAGGGCGAAGAAAGTATAGCGGAACTTCTTAAATGCCTTGAATCCGGCGGCAAACTGTCAACAGTCAGAGGAATCTTGTACCGTGTGGGTGAAAAAAATTATGAGACCGAAAACAGGCCTTTTATTGACGACCTTGACTCCATCCCCTTCCCTGCGAGAAAATTACTTAAAAACAAAAAATACACATATCCGGATGCGCTTAAAACACCGGCCTTTCCAATAATTACAAGCAGAGGGTGTCCGGGAAATTGCACATTCTGCACTGCGAAATTCGCACATGGCAAAAGATTCAGATGCAGGAGCGCTGCCAATGTGGTTGATGAAATAGAACTGCTCATTTCAGAGTATAATGCGGCTGAAATCCACATATGGGACGATAATTTCATCACAAATCGGAAAAGAGTTTTTGCCGTCAGAGACGAGATAAAAAGACGCAGAATAAAATGTCTCTTCGCCTTCCCAAACGGGATAAGGGCTGATTTCATAAACCGGGAAATATTGCAGGTTCTGAAGGACATGGGCACATACAGCATTGCCATCGGGGTCGAATCCGGTAGCCAGAACATCTTAGACAGAATTCAGAAGGGGATAAAACTTGAGCAAATTGAAAATGCGTTCAACATCGCCAAGTCGCTCGGTTTGGAAACTTGGGGCTTCTTTCTCCTCGGTCTTCCGGGAGAAAACGAAAAAACCATAAACCAGACTATTGATTTCGCTATAAAACTCGACCCCGACATCGCCAAATTTCATCTGCTCAAACCATATCCCAAAAGCGAAATCTACAACGAATTGAAAAGCCTTGGAATGATAATTGACGAGAATTTTGTCCATTATGGGATACATACAAGTCCCGTGCATCGTCTCCCCGATCTTTCCGCCGGGCAACTCATGGCGTTGCAAAAAAAAGCGTATAGAAAATTCTACATGAGACCGGGCAAAATACTGAAGGAAATACTTAGGCTTAAAACTTTTAACAGGATGAAACTTAATTTTTCAGCCGGCATTTCGATAATCAAAGACAAAATTCTATCCGGATGAATAAGAACAGGCATATCATTATAATAATTCTCCTCTCCCTTATCGCGAGGGCAATTGTTATTCTCGTATTGAACAGGCAACTCGATCCCGGAATCCTCGAATACGAGATACTTGCGCTCAACATGCTTAAACACGGGACGTTTTCAATGCAGTTCAGGGAGTATGGAGAATTTAAGGGTGTTATTGCTCCCGGATATTCATTGCTCATCTACTGCATATATGCCATATTTGGGATTCACAGGGAAATCCTTCTGCTCCTGCAAATCGCATCTATGACATTATTTGCGTTGATAATATACGGGATTGCGGAAAAATGTCTCAAGAACAGGAGCATGGCTCTTGTCGCGGCAATCCTCACCATCTTGCATCCAGGCCTCCTCTACTACAACATACTGTATATACACAACTACAATATTTATCTTCCCCTTTTTTACGCCACCATCCTTCTTTTTATAATGGCGCTCCGGAATAATTCAGGGAAACCTCTCCTCTGGGCTGGCGTAACTGCAGGCATTTCAACATTGACAAGGGCAACATTTTCTCCAATTTTTGTTGTTTGTCTCGCCTTTTATCTAATTTTCAAACGCGATGTGGCGCTGAGGAAAAAAATGATTTACGTCATCTCATCCTTTTTAATTTTTGCCGCGATCAATATGCCTTGGGCCGTCAGAAATTATATGCAATTCGGCAAACTCATCTATTCCCAAAACACAAAGTGGGAGTCATTCTGGGTAGGCAACAACCCAAATGCCAGCGGAGGACATTTTCATGCTGACGGGACGCTCGTTCTCGCGACAAAGCCCCCTGAAATGCAGGATGAGATAAACGCAAACAAGGGCGATGAAATTGCGATAGAAGAAGTTTTCAAAAAATATTCTTTACAATACGCGAAGTCCCAGCCTTTTCACTTCGTAAAAGGACTTATCCGCAAGTCCTTTTACTTCTGGTGGTTTTATCCGCAGACAGGTCTTTTTTATCCAAAATCATACTTGCTCGCCTACAAGGGGATATACATCGCGCTGCTCATTTTCACAGCGATTGGCCTGTATTTCTGCCATAAAGAAAAATTATGGTGTTCGGAAATGATTTTTCCGGCGCTACTCGTCCTCGGCATCTGGGCCGCCCACACAATGAATTTTATGGAGATGCGCCACAGATGGACGATTGAACCGGTTCTTATCATCTTTGCGTCGGTGGGAGTATGGAAGACAATTCGGGCAGTATGTAAATATTCACTGAAGGACGGGGTTCAGTGAATATTTACAACTACTTCGATTCCACTCGCATAAGGCAAAGCATTGTCATCAAATCGGCAATCGCAACAGCCTGCATAATCACGGTCTGGAGTTTTACCCATCTTTTCACCTTAAACTGGGGGCTTCCAAATCCTCTAAGCTTTGCCGTGGACAGCATACCACCTCAAACCCATATGTCGGCCTTTGACATGATACATTATTAAAATCTCCAATATCCTCCTTTACAGTATCTAATTGTTGCCGCCATTATTCCAAGACAAGAGGAAACGGGAACTGCTCTGACACCGGAGATAATCAGGAATAGAAGCATGAAAATTTTTTCTATGCGGCTGATAAGCGCGATAATGACTCTTGGTTCCGCTATTATAATATCAGCATTCATTTTTCTTTCTCTCAAATCGCTAGGCGCGGCTCTGTTTGGCGCGTTTCTGTTTCTTTGCAACCCAGTCAGTATATACTATTCGAATACGTCGAATATGGATCAGCCGTATGTTTTCTGGTGGCTGTCATCGTTGTTCGCAATCTTTGTCGCCGATAAATATGCGGGATGGAATAAAAAAAATGTTTTTCTCGCAATTCAAGTCGTCGCAGGCGCTTGTTTCGGGCTTTCCTTTTGCACTAAAGACCAAGTATACGCTCTATATCTCCTGCCTTTGTCGTTCTATCTTTTCTATTTGTTCAAAAAAAACAAGAGTTTTAAAGCGCCATTGCTGACTCTTATAGCTTGGATTGCGGCTTTTACGGTGACAACAACAGCCATATATGCCGCCATCGGTGGATGGAAGGTGTTTTCCACGCATATAAGATGGATTACAAATGATGAACACCAGATTCTTTTCAGTCAATATGGATATGGAGTTCTCAATCGTTTTAAGTTTGTTTTCAAAACATTCTGCGACCTTTTTTCTTGCATTGACTATCCAATGATCGTCATTATTATTCTATCCATTACCGTCTTGTCCTTAAAGCATGAACATAATAAGGGCGAAACAATTTTGCTGAAAAAAACTTTTATTTTTTTAGCGCTCTCTCTCGTTTCCCTCGAAATATTCTATGTGCAGATAGCTCATTTTTCTTTTCCAAGATATTACCTGCCAATGATTCCTATCGTTTCATGCATCGGCGCCTTTGCATACGGGCTGGCATACACAAAATCAAAGAAATTCTCTATCCTCCTAATATTGCCTCTCGCAGCCCAGTTCTGCGTTGCCGCCGAAACAATCTCCTCAATCAGAAATGATACTAGAATTACTTTGAGGAAGATGCTGACGGATATCCAAGATGAAGCCAATGATTCCCAATTGAGGATAGCGCTCACCGGAGTTGCCAATGTAAGAAAAGTCGTATTCGGATTCGATAAAGACGGGAAAAGTGTTATAAGAAAAACTACTTTAGTAAATGAGCCGCTTTCAACTTTTGGTTATATTTCAGAGAGGCAAAAATCGCTTGTCCGTAACCACGTTTCTCTATTTATGTTCAATCCGCAAATTGTCGTAAATGTATTTGGCGCCGATGACAAGTGGAATAATACCCTAAAAAATAATGGTTTTGATCTCATCTCTACGATTTCACGACGGAAACAATGTATCCCAACTTTATTCAAGCACAATTGCCCCGATTTCGATATATATATATATCAGAACGCGCAGTCACACGGAAGACGTTGATCTCAAAGCCGAATTCAACAAAGAATTATTTGAATATAATATTATGGAAATTGCCCATTATATTGACATTCTTCAGATTGACAGGCAACTCGACATTATAGGCAAACACTTTTCACCGTTCAAAGAACCGGACATCAACAATTATTATATAAAACCTGTATTGCTGGATTTTCTCGCGGATGCTTATGAAAATGCGGGAAGACTTGAGGATTCGGCAAAGACGCGGGCCTTTATTCTGATGAATTTTCAGGAAAAAACATGGGCAGATAGGTCGCTTCCGTTTTTTGTGCGGCATCCTCAATTCGCTGACAAATATAAACTTGGAGTTCATTGAAGAAAACCTGATTTCGCGAAGATGCCTCCGGCGTCGCAAATGCAAGGCGG
>JAGVIF010000183.1 GCA_020056205.1 Lentisphaeria bacterium
ACCGCCGCGGGTATTGCCCCTGCCAGAAATACTTGCGAGCCCTCCGATGGCATCTGCAACGGCGCGGTTTATGACTTTTGCAACTGGCTCACAAGTAAATATTTACCGAAAGGACAGAGTATTGGGACTGCTCATGGTTTTTGTCTATGCCAACTCTTAAAATGATAATCCTTCTTTGTAATGCAAGTTGAAATGGCGGAATCTATGACAGTTCTTAATAGTGATTCGGATATTTTGGGATCGGCGCTGACGATGATCCGTCAACGTTTGGAGAAAGCGGAAGCTGTTATCGGGCGGAAGACGGGACTATTGGCGCCGGGCAAGATACTGCGGACGCAGTTGGCGGCGCGGCTGACGGCCGCCGGTGTCTGCGGTGCGTCGCTGGAAACGATCACGGATGCTTGCGTCGCCGTCGAATTGGCGCATGTTGCCAGCCTTTGCCATGACGACACGATTGATGAAGGTTCCGTTCGCAGACACCGTCCGGCGCTATGGACAGTGGTCGGCCGTTCGGCGGCGATACTCACAGGGGATCTCCTGCTGTGCGAGGCCATGGAATTGATGATTCAGTCCGACAACGGATTGAATCTGGCCTCGTTCCTGTCCAAAGTCCGGCAGATGGTGGAAGGTGAAATTCGCCATGAATTTCATGGGCGCGGACAGTCCTTAAACGAGGCAGAATGTTTGCGCATGGCGCGGGATAAAACCGGTCCGTTGTTTGCGTTTGCCGCTGAGGTCTGCGGCGGCGCCGACATGTCGCGGCGCCAAGCCCTGACCGAGGCTGGTTATCTGATTGGCGCCGCCTATCAGTTGGCCGATGACTTGATAGACATCATCGGCTTGGAGGACAAGGCAGGCAAGACTTTGGGCACTGATGCGGCGCGGGGTAAGTTTACTATGCCCCAGGCTGGATTGAACGGGCCTGCCCAGACCACTAAATTGATTGGCGATATGCTGTCCGCCGCTATTGAAGAAGTCCGGGCGGATATTGCCGCTTGCCAAGGCTTGCAGGCGTTTATTCGTCAGGACCTGGTTCCTGTTTTTGCTAGTCAAGGCTTGAATATCAAGGGATACATTTTATGAAATTGTGTGGAGGTTATGATATTAAGATGGCCGGAAGGCCCGCCGTTGAGATAGAATCGCCTGTGGAGCCAAAAGAATTGTTTCTGCCTCGTTTCAGTTGCCGGTTTCGTTTCAGTGAGCTGTGCATTGGCGACGGACAGCACGTTCGTCGCGGCCAGGTTCTGGCTCGAGACCCCGGCAATCACGGTGTGCCGTTGCTGGCGCCGCGCGATGGGACGGCCCATCTGGATTTGGAAAAAGAACATATAGTGTTGCGGGGATTGTCCGCCAATCCGCCGGAAGCGCTGGAAACCCCTGAAGCGCCGGCGCACATCTCTCGGGAACTCGGTTCCGTTGGTATGAAACGCTACAAACTACTGACACTGGGGGCTTGGCAGTATATGTTCACGGCTCACAATGGCGCATTGCCGGATCCATTCGGCTCCCCGCAGGCAGTCTTGGTTTCGACTCTCCGACTCGATCCGTTTCTGGCGCGCGGCGATATTCAAATGAAGACCATGTTGTCTAACTTTACCCGTGGTTTAGAGCAGTTGCAGTCCTTGCTGGAATATCAGCCGATCTATCTGGTCTTGCCTAAGGTTGCCACAGCGTTTGCCGAGCAAGTGCGCGAGGCTGTCCGAGGTTATGCCTACATCAAACCGGTTCAAGTTCCGTTGAGGTATCCCTTTGATCATTTCAAAATTTTGGCCAAAGCGTTGGGACTGTCGCATGACGACGAACACCCGACTTGGGCGTTGCGGGTCGGGGGCATACTTGCCATGGACCGAAGTCTGACGATGTCGCTGCCGTGTGATACGAAAGTCATTTCGATCGGAGGTTCGGGCGCCATCGCGCCCACTCATCTGACGGTGATGCCCGGCTATCCAATCAAGGAACTCCTGTCCGCCCGAATCGCCGCTGGACCGGTGCGCATCATTAATGGCGGTGCACTGACAGGACAGGCGATCGGGCCGGAACAGTTGGGGATCGACGTTGAATGCGCCGGGCTGACTTTGCTGAGCGAACACGTAAATAGGGAGTTTCTGGGATTTGTCCGTCCCGGCTCCGATCGCCGGTCATACAGCCGTTGCTTTCTCAGCGCGTTGCGTCGCCCCATGCCCGAACGCATGACCACCGCCGTTCGCGGAGAACGCAGACCCTGCGTGGCCTGCGGGTTCTGCGAGGAGGTCTGTCCGGTTGGTATCATGCCTCACCTGCTACATAAACTTATCTACCAGAACGACTTGGATGCGGTGGAGAGGGCGCGGTTGGATTTGTGCATCGCCTGCGGGCTCTGTTCATTCGTTTGCCCATCGAAGATTGCGCTTGGCGAAGAATTCCGACAAACGGCAGAAACCATCCGCCAGGAACACCAAAACTAGGAAGTTAGAGCATGAAGATATTGACGCAATTGTTCAACCAAGCCCGTAGCCACTTTGCAGAAGGAGGATTGTTTTGCCGTCTGCATCCGCTGTTTGCCGCGACGGAAAATTTCTTTTTTGCCCCATCTGCGCGAACGATGAATGCGCCGTTTGTTCGCGACCCCCTGGATGTCAAGCGATTTATGTCAACAGTGATTATCGCATTGGTTCCGGTATTGGCCGTGTCATTGTACTGTTTCGGACTGCGGGTGCTGGCGATGATAGCCGTGTCGTATGCGGTCGGAGGAATGGTTGAAGTCCTTTTCGCCATTGTCCGCAAAGAGGAAATCAACGAAGGTTTTCTGGTGACCGGCCTGCTTTTCCCGCTCATTTTGCCGCCGGGACTGCCCCTTTGGATGGTGGGGGTTGGCGTGGCCTTTGGCGTACTGGTTGGCAAGGAACTTTTTGGCGGCACCGGGCGAAATCTGTTCAACCCGGCGCTTGTGGGGCGGGTCTTTCTGGGGATTGCCTACCCCGTAGCCATGTCGGGCAATTGGCTCATTCCCGGAAGCTGGCCGTACGGGCGCATTTTTCAATATGCTTCCTCAACCACTGTAGATGCGGTGACGACAGCCACCCCGCTGGGGCTGGCCAAACAGGGACAATTTGCAGGCACTTTCGATTTGTTTGTGGGATTAGTGCCGGGTAGCGTCGGCGAAACGTCCGCGGCCGCGATTTTGCTGGGCGGCATCCTGCTCTTGCTGACGCGGGTTGCCAGTTGGCGGATCGTTGTGGCCACGCTGGGATCCTTTCTCGCATTGGAAACCCTGCTGTTCTACGTCCTGCCCACCCCGATTCCTCCACCGCAATGGCAACTGCTGGCCGGCGGCATTCTGTTCGGGACGTTTTTCATGGCGACCGATCCGGTGACCAGTCCGGCGACCGGTCCTGCTAAGTGGGCTTACGGAATTATCATCGGTGTAACGGTGGGTATGATCCGTCATCTCACCGGTTATGTCGAGGGTGTCATGTTCGCGATTTTGTTAGGCAACATTGTCGCTCCTATTCTGGATGAAATCACCATATCGCTGCGTTTAAGGAGATTACGTAATGAAAAATAACGTCTACACGTTGGTGTTCGCGGCGGTATTGGGAACGGTCTGTGCCATCGTGCTGGCGGTGCCCAGTGTGATGCTCGAGCCTTATCGGCGAGCCAACATGGAGGCTGACAAGGTCCGCAACATTCTCGGCGTCCTTGGAGTGCCTGTCGAAAAAAATGCATCCTCTCAGCAATTATTAGATTCTTTTCGGAGCGTGGTAAAGGAGGAAAAACGCGGAACGCTGTCCCTGTATCGTTATCTGCAAGACGGGGAGACAATGGCGGTGGCGGTGCCTTTTTCCGGCCCCGGGGTTTGGGGACCGGTGGAAGGATTCCTGTCTTTGAGCCCCGACTTGCGAACCATTCGCGGTATAACCTTCCACAAGCATGAGGAAACACCCGGACTGGGCGGGGAAATTGCCACGGAGTCATTCCGCAAGCGATTCATAGGCAAGACGCTCGAAAGCGTCTCCGGCAAGGCGGGTATTCGCATCCGCCCGCCTGGTTCGCCATTGGCCGACAACGAAATCCACGCGATCACGGGGGCAACCATGACATGCAACAAGGTCGAGGTGATGCTGACGGCAGTAATTCAACGCATCAAAGAGGAGCGAAACGAAAATGTCAAATAGTTGTGGAGCGTGTGTCAGCCTGTGCGGCGGCAAGGGCAAAGCGACTTTCCATGATGGTATCTGGAAAAACAACCCCATCGCGGTGCAAGTATTGGGAATCTGTTCGGCGCTGGCGGTCACTAATCGCTTGGCCAATGCCTTGGTGATGGGCTTAGCGTTGATCTTCGTCTGCATGGGATCGAATCTCATCGTGTCTTCGCTCCGTAAGGCTATTCCACATCGCATCCGCATGATTGCGGAGGTGGTTATCATTGCTACTTTTGTCATTGTTTTCGACCAGATTCTCAAGGCGTTTTACTGGGATATGTCAAAGCAGTTGGGGCCTTATGTCGGACTTATCATTACCAACTGTATCCCCATGGGCAGGGCGGAGGCCTTCGCCCTGCAGAACGGACCTTCTTTATCGTTGCTGGATGGATTTGCCAACGGACTAGGTTATGCGGCCGTGCTGGCCGTCATCGGATTCATTCGGGAACTGCTGGGAACCGGGGCAATTCTCGGACACCAAGTGCTGTCCGCGGAATGGTACACGCCTAATCAAGTCATGATCTTGGCGCCGGGCGCCTTTCTGGTTCTGGGCTTTCTGATTGCGCTGTCCCAGGCGATCAAAGCTCCCGTGCAGGAGGTGAAAAAATGAATGAGACTCCTGCTCTGTTAATTCTCGTGGCGGCCATCTTCATCAACAACATACTGCTGTCGAATTTTCTGGGCATGTGTTCTTTTCTGGTATGTTCACGGCAAATCGGGACGGCGATTGGGCTGGGCGCCGCCGTAATTTTTGTGACCACCAGCACGACGATTCTGAATTACTTCGTGTATCATGGTCTGCTTGTTCCCAGCAAGGAAATGTTCGGGATTGATCTGACGTTTCTGACATTCGTAGTGTTCATCGCCGTCATTGCGGCCTTCGTGCAGTTCGTGGAGATGTTCGTGGAACGATTCAGCCCGAAGCTCTACTATGCGCTGGGCATTTTCCTGCCTCTGATCACGGTCAACTGCGCAATCTTCGGGGCAGCTCTGTTTATTGTCATCCGCCAATACTCTTTGTTCCAGTCGGCCGGCTTTGCTCTGGGCGCAGGAACGGGTTGGGCGCTGGCTATCGTTCTCATGGCGGGTTTGCGGCAGAAGATGGGCTACAGCAATGTGCCCAAGTCTTTTCAGGGCATTGCCATCGTTATGATTATCACTGGCGTGATAGCGATGACTTTCATGGGGTTTGCCGGCATGATCAGTATTCAGTAAGGCGAGAGAATTTTCAATCAGTCAAGTTTTTTTAACAAAAAAAGGAGTGGCGCGAAAATGAAAACGTCAGATTTCAAGTCTGAAACCGAAGGTCTGAAAAAAAATCAGGAAATTTTTCAGAAAGAGAACATTAAAACTCCAGACTGTTGCTGTTGCAAGAGCGGAGAAACATTAGAAGCGTCCCGCGGAACCTGCGACGGCGGCCGGGAGGAACGATTGTTGAAATGGGAACAACCTGCGCTGGAAGATGTTTCCGGCAAAGTGATGGCCCAACCCTATATCAGGTTTACCTGAGCAACTATGCTAATTTACGGAG
>JAGVIF010000314.1 GCA_020056205.1 Lentisphaeria bacterium
ACATACCGCTTTGGGTATGCCTCCGGTTTTGTGGCTCGTCTGAATTTCACAATCTCCTTCATCGGCGCTGGTTTTGACTTTTGCAATTGGCTCATAGGTCTTATTGATATGTCTTATAAGTCCGATACGGCCTATAACTTAAAACCTAAAACTTAACACTTAAAACTATTAAGTCCTATACGATGTTTTTCACATTTCTTCAGTAATTGAAACTGAATACTGTTTCCGATTTAATTTCCTCCGCTATCTTTCTAGGCAGTTCTTTTGGAACGGGCGAGTCTGTTTTTATCACCGCAAGAGCTTTGTTTTTCTCAATGTTTTGAGGCGCCCTGATATCTACGATGTTGATATTTTTCGCTCCAAGCGCGCTTGTGATTTTTGCGAGGACGCCCGGCCTGTCGGAATATTCCGCAAAGAGATTATTCCCGCTCGGCTCAAGATAAAGCTTATCGAAATCGTTGATCCTCGATATCATCAGATTATTTTCCGTAATGGTTCCCCTCACGCTCACTTTTCTTATCGTATTTGCCCCCTCAAAAAGGTCTATCGTCATCGCCTCTCCGTAATTTTTATCATCATCGGCCTGGCGATTAACATAGACTATGCCCTTCTCTTTGAGGAAAGCTTCCGAGTCAGAGGCATCCGGATAGCTGTCAAAATCGGGTTGAAAACTCGCCACGATCGGAGGCAGGAGCCATTTCTCAAACTGTTTCAAATCGCCGTAAAAGCGTGTTTCTATCTGATGCGGAGCCGCGCCCTCTCCCAAATACGCTCTTGCGATTTTCGCAAGGACGAAAGCCAACTCCTGATATTTTTCGTTAAGCCCGTCCGGAACCCCCTTGTTGACGACGCATGTGTT
The DNA here is from genome assembly GCA_020056205.1 of Lentisphaeria bacterium. Classification (GTDB taxonomy): domain Bacteria; phylum Verrucomicrobiota; class Lentisphaeria; order Victivallales; family GWF2-50-93; genus JAGVIF01. The sequence continues at coordinate 860 of JAGVIF010000314.1, forward strand.
TATTCCCTTCTCGAAATATCCGATAATCTGCTCGGCGGAGCGCCGCGCGGCAGTGTCATTGGCTTCATAAGTGCTTGCGCCCAAATGAGGCAGCATTATATCGGCAATGTCGGCGCAGGACTTCATGCCCGGCTCATCCTTCGGATAAACATCTGTGCAAAAGAGCAGATTTTTCTCTTTTTTAAGGGCGCGGAAATCACCCTCGTTCACGATTTCGGCTCTCGCGCAATTCACAAGCACGGAGCCTTTTTTCATTGTTGACAAAAGTTTTTTATTCACAAAGCCCTTTGTTTCAGGCGTCTGCGGGATATGGAGGGTGACGAAGTCCGATTTGGAGAAAATATCTTCTATTGAGCTTATCGCAACGCCGAGTTTTTCCGCCATGTCAGCGGACAAAGCCGGGTCGTAGACGAGAAATTTCATTTCAAAACCTGAAAGTCTTTTTACGACAAGCCTGCCAATATTTCCAAGGCCTACTATGCCGACGGTCTTGCCTGTGAGTTCCTTGCCCATGAATTTTTTCTTTTCCCATTCGCCGGCGCGGGTTGAAATGTCGGCTGGAAGCAGGTGCCTGTATGCGGAAAGCATCATCGCAATCACCTCTTCGGCGACCGCATTTGCGTTTGCGCCCGGCGTATTCATCACGTCCACATTTTTTTTCCTCGCGTATTTGCAGTCAATGTTATCGAATCCGGCTCCGGCCCTCACCACCAGTTTTAGCAGGGGCAATATATCCATTATTTCGGGAGTAACTTTTTCACTGCGGACAATCAGCGCTTCGGCGTCCTGATTTTCCGAGGCGAGATTTTTTATGTCTTTATCGGCGTCCTGAACTGCCGTATAACCTTTTGCCAGGAGAATTTCTGATGCTGATTTTTCGAGCTTTGTCGGGATTAATACTTTTCTCATAATATAAATTTCTCCATTATTTTTTTGCGTTTTTTTTCATTTTCGCGCAAACCGCCCTTAACGCGACGGCCTGCGCCTTCGGGGAGATGGCCATTATAGGATTTGCCGCCGAGACGGTAACCGTCGCTGTTGAGTCGGCAAGTTCTTTTTCAATGCTCCGCACTGTTCCGTCAAATGAGTCTTTGCTGTTCGGCTTGATTTCTTTTATGTCCGTCGGCAATCCTATTTTGTTGAGGATGTCTATGAACGGATCCGGATCAAGTTCTTCCACGTTCACCATAGTTTTCGCGTCCCATCTGCCATCGGCTATGAGCATAGCGGCCGCGACAGGCGGCACACCGGCCGTATAACTGATGCCCTGCGAGCCGAGTTCCTCATAACATTTCTTGTGATCTGAAACCTGATAGATGAGCATCTCCCTTTTTTTGGCGTTCTTCCATCCCTTGACGAAATTGCCGATGCAGGTTTTTCCGATGTAGTTTGGCGCCAGAGTTTTGGGATCCGGGAGAAGAGCCTTGACGAGTTTAAGCGGGACGACATCTTGGCCCGTCGAGAGTTTCACAGGAAGGTGTGAAAGAAAACCAAGAGTGCGGAGCACTGTGAAAACGTTGATGTAATGATTTCCAAAACCCATCCAGAAACGAATGCTGTCGGCGTCAATATTTTTAAAGAGGGAGTGAAGCTCATCGTGGCCGTTAAGATAGATAGGTTGTTTTCCTACGGCAGGAAAATTATAAACCCTTTTAATCGAATGGGTTGGGTATTCCTTCCACTTGCGGTCAATCCATGCCCAAACCTTGATGAATTCGCGGAAATTAATCTCAGGATCAAAGTTCGTCGCAAAATATCTGCCGTGACTCCCCGCGTTCACGTCCATGATGTCAATCGTATCTATCTTGTCGAAATAATGTTTTTGAGCAAGCGCGCAGTAAGCATTGACCACGCCCGGGTCAAATCCAGCGCCGAGTATTGCGGTAAGCCCTGCCTTCTCGCAGCGCGCTTTCCGTTTCCATTCATAATTTGCATACCACGGAGGATTCTCGCATACTTTGTCCGGGTTCTCATGTATGGCGGTGTCCATGTATGCGGCGCCGGTCCGCAGACATGCCTCAAGAATCGGCATATTCACAAACGCGTTGCCGAGGTTTATCACGATTTGCGACCCGGTTTCTTTGATCAGCCTGGCGGTCGCATCTATATTGAGGGCGTCAAGGTGGCGTGAATAAAGTTTTCCCGATTTGACCTTGATATGCTTTTTCTTTTTTATCCCCGCTATAATTTCATCGCAATTCGACTGGGTTCGCGAAGCGATGCAAATATCGCCAAGCACATCGTTGTTCATCGCCGCCTTGTGCGCGGCGACATGAGCCACTCCGCCAGCCCCTATTATTAAAACATTCTTTTTCATATCAGACTTCTCCTCTTAACAGTTTTGCTCATAAACTACACAGGCTAATTTGAAAATCAAACAGGAATTTCTATAGTGTCGCGTCAAAATGAAACTTCCATAACAAGCGAACTACGCTGTAATTTCTTGAGGAAGCGTGGTAAAATTTGCAGGCGAGATACAAAATTCCCAAGATTTAACCCCGAAAGCCCCGAAAGAATTGAAACTGCGGCTGGCTGTTGATTGGCGCAAAATACAGGGTTATTTTGTTTTCTTGTGTTTATAAAGCAGTGAGCCTGCCATCACAAAAATTATACCCGGCAAAAAAACAAGTGTGAAAAAGCGCAAGGTGATAAATAATACGGGGAGAATCATATCAAATTTTGAGGCTTGGCCGCCCGCCATCAATAAAGCAGAAATGATATCCTTTTGGGACACATAGTAGAACAAAATGAAATAAACTGCGATTACTACAACGACTTCTATCGCATTTCTTTTAATGGTCATTTTTCTGTATTCCTATAAAATTTTTCAAACTCTTCTCTGCGTAGAGCAGTGAGCATGGCAAACATGATTGCATTCCCTATAGGCCCTCCCGTAACAAAATTACGTCTGCCGTCAGAATCGTACGGGGATCCGAAGAGATACGCAGTTGCATACAGTTTCCTGAAGAAGCCGTAGTCGTCATGGATTCTTGTTCCTGCGATCATGAATCCGCTTGGAGACACGCCATACCCAAAAATAACCGGTCCCGAATCAATATCGCCAAGTCCGCCTTCAACGGATGCCGGATATTCCTTCATGCCCCCAAATCCAAGCAGTCCACCCTGAAGCTCGCGTTTAGCCGAGAGGTACAAGGAGCGCGATGTAGAAGGATCGCTGAACGAAAGGAAGTATAGTCCGAGGCATGTGCCTGAGCCTCTCGGGGCATCTATCATCTTCCCTG
>JAGVIF010000475.1 GCA_020056205.1 Lentisphaeria bacterium
ATTGCCCCTGCCAGAAATACTTGCGAGCCCTCCGATGGCATCTGCAACGGCGCGGTTTATGACTTTTGCAACTGGCTCTAATAGCAATGCACTTCACCCCTTGCCGCCTCCGCCGTTGCTCCCACCAACGTCATTGTATTTACGAACGCATGCACTAAGGAAAAAAAGTGATTTTGCAATTGGCTCATGGTGTGGCGTTTTCCGGCCAGTCCTCTTCCGGTTTTAGTGGAACCACGGCTTCCACTTCTTCGATTTCGTGCTTTAACGTTACCCCCGGTTCAGGCTGAAAAAGGATTTCCTTTTCATTTTTCTGCATCAACTTAACTTTAAGGACTTTGCCATTTTTCAACTTGAGGACGGCGTCCGCAATCCACACATTTATAGGCGTGGGTCTGCTTATTTTTCCCTTCTCCACCGAAACATCTATTGTCCTGTCCGACGGAATTGCGCGTTTATGCGAAACTTTTATAGCGTGAGCGCCGTTTTTTAGATTTCTGACAGGGAATATCTTTGACAACGTTTCCTCTTCCCCCACCTGTGAGACTCCTATTTGTTTTCCATCAAGGTAAATAGTGACTCCCGGCGGATTGACAACAAGATCAATTCCGCCCATATTCGTGTCAAGAATTATATTTATCTCAGCTTTTCCATCGGGGCCGAGTTCGACTTCCCTCGTTGAGTTGTCGTAACCGTTTTTTTCGGCTCTTATTGTATATTTGCCAGGCTGAAGATCGGTGATTGTAAGAGGCGTCGTTTCGTTTTGCGCGTCGTTTACGAATATAGTCGCTCCCGGAGGAGTGGAGTTGATGCTGAGTGTTCCCGGCTGGACGTTTAAAGCGACGTTTATAACGCAGTCTTTTGAGCGTTCAATGACGATGGTTTGCTCATGCTTTTTATATCCGCTGGCTTCGATTAGGATAGTGTGTTCGCCTTGTTCGATGTTTTCGGAGAAGGGGGCTTTGCCCTTTGGCTTGTCGTCAATTGTAATTTGCGCGTTTGCCGGAGATGCGTTTATTTTTATAACGCCCATGTTGGTAAAAAGATTGACCTTCACCAATTGCGGACGGGCATCCTCGACCGTCCACGATACTTCCTGTTGAACCATGCCGGGTTTTTTTAACGTCGCTTTATGCTGTCCAATGGTCTGTCCGTGCAATGTCATCGGAGTTTGTCCTATTTGCCTGCCGTCAATTTCGACGAAGACCTCCGCGGGCGAAGATTCTATCATTATCGAAGAGGAGATTTCCTCGAGTTGGACTTCGATATTCTTACTTTCACCGTCGGCGGCTATCGCCTTTACGAACCGATCTTTGAAATTTTTCTTTTCAAAACCAAAGATGTAAGATCCCGGCTTCGTCTTAGTTTTAAACGGAGTAACTCCGATCTCCTTTCCGTTATACAGGACTTTAGCCTGTTCGGGCAAACTTGTTATTGATATTTCCGACTGTGGAGCGGACTTCTTTTCAGAGCAGCCTGCGAAAATCGCAATCAGGGCGCCTGCGAAAATCGCAAATATTAAGTTATTGTTTTTCATTGTCATTTGCTCTTCCTCATTGTGCGCAGATGCTTTTCTATTGCTATTATTTTATTTTTTGCGTTCTGATAACGTTTGTCATCAGGCTCAAGCATTTCGGTTATTTTTCTGTATTCTTCTATCGCCTCATTGAACCTCTTAAGCCTTGAAGCCTGTTGAGCGTTCAGAACATGGGTTTTTACTTCTTCGTCGAGAAGTTTCTTGGCCTCCTGGCTTTGCTGGTAGGCCCTGTCGTACATTTCCGGTTTTGGCTCGAAGAAGTCGAGAAGTTCAATGACGTAAGAGTAACGTTTTATCGCCTCTTTCAGGTTTTCGCTGTTGGCGCGGCGGTTCGCGAAGAGCAATTCGGCCTTGGAGAACGCCTTTTCCGCCTCCTTTTTCATTTCTTCGGGGGTCTGCGACATAGTTGAGATATTGAGGGTGTTGTTAGAGAAATTTTCGATGACGTTGACCGCCTCTCTGAAAACGGTCGGTTCGAAGGTGTTCTTTATCCTTACGGTATTCAGAGATTTGCCGTATGCCACGGTAAGTGTTTTCGTCTCATCGCTGTTGTCGTGGCTTATCCCGGGTTGTTGTTGAGGGAGGTTTACAAAATCGGTCTCCTTGATCTCAAGCATGAGGTTTTCGAGGAGTTCGGGGGCGACTTCCTGTTGCCGCCTGAATTTGATCTGATGTTTCAGGTCGTCTCTTTCAATGGTTATTATCCTGTTTTTGATTTTAAGTTCGTATCTGAAAATATTGTCGGGCGTGGATATCTGCTTTTCGTACATGACAGTTAGGGGCGTTCCCGTTTCGACAGGCGATTTGACCGGTTTTTTCTTGGTATTGCTTTCTTGAAGGATTTTCTCGACGAGGAGGAATCCTCCCACCAGGATCATTGTCAACAGGATTGCTGCCGCATAGAAAATAGGGCTTGCGTGTTTTGTTTCTTTATCGTGTTTTTCTCCGGGTTGTTTATTTTTCTTGAAGAAACTGAACGCATTCGATTTTGTGTCTATCTTTTGATTTTCGGCGCCCTTGGCTTCCTGTTTTTTAAGAGGCATTGGCGGCTGGGCTTCTTCCAGTGTTTGAGGTTTGCCGCTTTTGATCGGCAGCGGCGCCTCCCTGCCTTTTTCTTCGAGCCGTTCAGCAAATATAAAAGTCTGATGACCTATTGTTATTTTATCCCCCTCGTTCAATTTTGTTTCATCGCTTATTTTGAGATGGTTGAGTTTTGTGCCGTTCGTGCTGCCGAGATCTTTCAGTGCCCAGCCGCCGTTGCTCCATATCACCTTGCAATGATATCTGGATGCGGCTTCCTCATCAAGGATGATATCGTTGTCAAGTTCTCTGCCGATGCTCAGTCCCTGCGGTTTGAGTTCGACGAACCCGTCTTTTTTCATGACACCGGCGTAAAAGAGTTTCATTTTTTTCTATACCCGTATTTTAGTGGAAGCGCCGCTTCCGGCGCGGCAATTATGCTGCCTGTGAGATATTTTTCCTGTTCCTCTCGGGTGGGATTGGCGTTCAGGTCTATAAAGTCTCCTTTTTCAGTGAGAGACGCTGCTATCACCCCGCGCGGCAGTTCTATGACGCTTGATGCCTGCGGGCACGACACGAACGGCTTCCAAGTATCGAGACTTTTGCGAATTTCGCAAACCCTGTTTTCCCTGTCCGTGAAAATAACGTCTATTTTCATGGTCATAAACATAGTGTGAATAGCCCTGCAGTCATTGAAGACCATCGCGTCAAAGCGGTCGAAATGCCGTCCAATCATTCCAAAGCCTCTTTCAAAAAAACGGACAGCCACCAACGGCCTTTTTGATATTATAGTTTTTTTTGAGAGATTTCGGATCATTCTTTAATTAAAAAGTGTTTTAAAGCTTTTGAGCAATATTGGTCCCATTAGTATGATGATGACGGCGGGTAGGATGAAGAGCGCGAGGGGGAAGAGTATTTTCACCGGAGCCTCGTTGGCGAGTTTTTCCGCTCTGCTGAATCTTTTCATTCTCAACTGGTCGCCTTGAATTCTCAAAATATGTCCTATGCTCACGCCGAGTTCGTCTGCTTGAATTATCGAGTTGAGGACGCTTGTCAGGTCAGGCTGTTGGACTCTTTTGGCGAGTTCTTTCAGCGCGACGCGTCTTTGCTTTCCGAGTTGTATTTCCTGGAAGGTTCTTTCGAGTTCTTCGGAGAGAGAATCTCTTTTTCTTCTGAGCAGAATATCTCTGAGGGATGTGAGGAAATCCTTTCCTGCCTCAACCGAGAGCGTAAGGAGATCGAGGACATTTGGGAGAGCTTTTTGTATCTCAAGGTGTCTTCTTTTGATTGTGGAGTTGAGCCAGATGCGAGGATAGAGGAAGGCGAGGATCAGGACTAAAAGTCCTATGAATATTTGTCCCGCGAAGATGGAGAGCAGCGTAAATATGAGGCCGAAAAGAAAAAAGAGGATGTTGACGGCGATGAATTTGTTTTCGTCTATTTGGTTTTCAAGCCCGGCCATTATTATCATATCGTGGAATCGCCTGCGGTTTTCGTTGAAAAATTCGGATTTGACTATTGGGGAGAGATTTCCGGCGAGCGGGATTAAAAGCCTGAATACCAACGGCAGCCGCTTGGCCTGCTCATCAGTTTTTTCAACCTCGACTCGCTGGATGACTTCGGTCATGTAAAGAGTAAAGAGGAAGACGGACACCCCCGCGAGAAGAGACGAAGTTATAGTCAGCGCTGAACTCGTGAATTCATCCATTTTTATAAAAACTCCGTTTACCCGTTTGGTTTGCCTCGTTGCGGGTTAACTTAGACTTCAGGAAAGAAAAATCAAGAGTAAATAAAAAGATAATCCCCCATTTGAACTGGGGGATTATCTTTTTATTTTAAACAAAAGGCTTGTTTTTGTGGAGTTGTAAGATATGTTGGGGCTCCTTTTTCCAAATCAAAAAGGCGTGATGGCCGAGGGGTTAGGCGGAGGTCTGCAAAACCTTTTACACCGGTTCAACTCCGGTTCACGCCTCCAATAGTAAATATTCACCGAGAAGTTCTAAAGTTCTAAAATGCGATAGCGAAAAAAGTAGAAAAGTTTTATAAATTCTAAATTTTCGTGTGTCGCTTATGTCCCTTGCGTCCCTTATGTCTCTGCGTCTGTGCGGTGAAAAAATTAGAAATCGTTTGAGAAGCGCTTGAGTTGTTTTCATTCTGAATCCTGACTCCTCCTTTGAAACTTAACCACAGATGAACACAGATGAACACAGATTTTATCAATTTAGTTTCATTTTGATAAAACTGCGAAAATCGCAGTAGGCCGCTGACTCCTGAATTCTTGATTTTTATGTCCCTTGCGTCTTTGTGCCTTTAACCTATAACTAATAACCCTTTGTCATACAGCGATTTGAAATACATGCAAGTCCTTTTCTGTTAAAAATTTACGTTTTTGGGATGAGCTCTACCCTACGACATCTTTCATATTCATAAAATTTGCTTTTTCTTTTGAAAGTGTCAATTTATATCAGGACAAGACATGTGGCTCTAACATTGAAGCCCCTAACTCTCCCAATAGGTCTCTGCTGAGCCACCTGCCAAGCTCTGGATTGTAATAGCGGTAGTTGTAATACACCAAT
>JAGVIF010000592.1 GCA_020056205.1 Lentisphaeria bacterium
TCATTTGAACACCCAATGTCCTATTTGGAGATTTTAAGATTTGGGGATTTTAAGATTTTTCAATCCCTCAATCATCCAATTTCCATCGGAATTCATTTCCGGGAAATCTTAACTTGGACATTGGATATTCCGTGTTCGTTATTGGATATTCAGTTGAAATATCCTTAACCCGATAGCAATGGGCTGACCCTCCATTTTTACGCCGTAGGCGTGGAGGGATGCCGTTTTGCCTTTGGCAAGCATCGCTTGGCAAGGCGGTGTCCGCTCTTGCCGTGGCCGATGAAACACGGTCGCGACCAGCGCGACCCTCCATTGATAGGATTGAAAATAACTGAGGGGGGTGTCGTTCGGTCACGCGGGGAAAAAAGTCTCCTATAGTAGAAGGGAAAAATCAACTTTTCCGTCACTCATGTGCTTCTGCGCGATTTTTTCCATAAGCGAGATTTCCGCATTGGTCAGCTTATCCATAATTTTCTTTTTCGCTCTGCCGATGCGTCCTTTGTTCTGGACGCAGAGTTTTATGAAAAGGTCAATCCTCCGGTCAGGCATGTCAACAATCTCGCGGAGGGCTTTCCTCAGTCCATCATACCATACGATGAAATCAAGTTCGCCCTTTAACTCCTTTTCAATTGTATCCCTTACAAATTTAAAAAGCCTTTCTGCGAAAAATGTCATGTCCATGTATCTGTAATGAACATCGGTCTGGTTCAACACCTGCATCTCCCCCGCGGAATTGAGAGCGTATTCGACATGCTCCATGAGCGGTTTCGAAAAGGATTCCAGGACTTCGTCGTACCTGCCCATCTGCTTCAGCATTGTCGCGGAAACCGGAAATATGAGATTTTCAGGGGTGAAACCGGTCTTTGAAAGAATATGATGGATCAGAAACCGGTGAAGACGCCCGTTGCCGTCCTCGAAAGGATGAAGAAATACAAATCCGAAGGAAAGCACTGCGGCAGTGATTACAGGATGTATTACCGATTCAAGCATCCTCTCCGCGCAAAATATCATCCCGTCCATCATCCCGGCCAGATCTCCGGGACGGGGAGACACATAGTGGACTATCTCCTTTTCAAGCCCTATGCTTTCACCGACATAATTCTGGAAATCCCTGTAGTCGTCAAGGGCAAACCGCTCGTCAACTATCGCCTTCTGAAGATGGACAAGCGCCGCCTTGTTCAGGAATTCCTCCTTTCCCGCCTTGCGAAGAAGGGCGATGAATCGGGCTGAACGCTGCTTTTCGGGAACAACATTTTCTATTTCAAAGGACGACTTGGTCTCCTTGGTATATAAATATGCTGCCGTCCTGCTTAAAAGCTCCGGAGGATATTTTTCAAGCATGTCCGAGCATTGCTTCTCGAAGCGGATGGAGGAATATTTCACCAGGAGGTCGGATTTCCTGACGAGAGGACAGAAGCGACGGTCTCCGGGCAGATTGTTGTTTATCCTGTGCCGCCTGCTCCGAACAGGGGCGGCAGTATAATATGATGAGCTGTCCAGAATATCCACATAATTGCCCTGTGAGAGATCGGGGATGCCTATTTTTTTCCCTGTAAGAAATTCATACAGGAACCATATTTTCCTCGTGTATATCCCTACCGGGCTGGTAAGTATATGTCTGCATATTTCCTTTTCGTCCATCTTCCGGAAAAGAAAACATAGTATCTCAAGATTGAGTCCCTCGTATTTCAATGCGAACTCCAGAATGGCACCGGCAGATTCTCCGGGATCATACCTCGAAGGATAGATTTCAGTTGTAAGAAATGGCTCCGCCACGGTTCTGCGTTCACCTTTTAGGGCAATATAGGACACACAGAAATGCGGCAGGACATCAAGAAGATAACGTTCCTTGAGTTCGCCGTAGCCCGTTTTCCTCAGCGTCTGTTTGTTCATATTGGCCGAATCCTGTAAAACAGTTATGAATCCGGTAATTTAGTTGCAAAAGTAACATTTTCAAGAAAAACAATTACATAGAGTCTGCTGAAAAAAGATTTTCGCAAAAATCGCAAAATCTTTTTTGGCGCATATTCTTAATATCCCTTCCGGAGAACTTGCAGGAGGCGATGCCACATAAATTATTTATAACATGTTGATAATAAGACAAATAAACTCACTTTTTCAGTCTCACCTCTCGGGTGGTAAATATTTACTTCCAGAGTTTCGTTTTGGCGTCGCCTATCCCGAAAAGCCATTCGGCGTCGGCGCCGGCGTCGCTTTTTACAAAGGCCAGAATCTCGTGAGTTCCGGCGGCAAATTCAATATCGGCGCACTGCCCCTCACCTGCCCTGTGGAACGACGGGGCCATGATTTTCTTTCCGGCGCATATAAATTTGCCGTCTAAAAATACCCTTGTCTCCTGTTTCGAACTAAACATTATCCTCGCGTTAAAAGATGATTTAACGGCGACCCGATATTCCACGGCTATTATTCTGCCCTGGTGCAATTCCTTCGGGACACGGACATAATTTCCGGGGAAAATAGTTTTTTGCAGAGTACCGGGCAATTCTTTTTTTAAAATTTCATCTACGTTTTTTCCTGCTTCCGGGAATTTATTCCCCGTTACATATCCGATTTGAGCTTCCACGATAGGAGGTTCAAAAGATGAGGATTTTTCTTTTCCCGCCTCTAATTTTTCATAAAGGCCCGCTACAAGATCGGTAAATCCATCAAGTGTGGGAGGATGTGTGATGCCTGTAATCTGCTTGTTGAGAACAAGACTTCTTCCAATCGGTTTCAGCCATTTGTCTTCAATGCGGTCAGGATACAGAATTCCGAAAACTGCCCCCGCGCTCGCCCCTGTGCAATCAGTGTCTTTCCCACAGTTCACGGCGGCGCAGATTGTTTTTCCGAAATCACCGTTTCCGGCGAGAAGACCGAGAATAGTGAACCCAATATTCTGAATAGTGTCCGTAAAATTATCGTGCTCATACTTCCCTAAGATCATCGCCCGGACTTTTATCCAGTCCCCGCAAATGTCCCACCACCCCATCGTGTCAATTGCCACATTGCGGATATTTGAATTAAGAGGTAGATATGACGCGGATTTGATAATAATCAGCCGTATATCGCTCTCCCGAAAACACAGCGATTCCATCACCGACATAAATATTTCAGCCCAGATGCCGTCGCCGGAATGGTCAGTGCAGGCGTCTTCGTACGCGTATTCTGCGGCAAGAGACGGATTCCCCGGCGCGAGGCACGCCCATATTTCACTGCGTATCGCCGCTCCCATGCCATTGTAAAACCAGTTGTCGCAAATACCGGAAAACGGCGGACGAATGCCGTTTTTCAAATTGCGGATGCACACTCCGTATTCATCCCACGGGAATTCAACATGCTTAATCCATGCATTTCCGATAATGTTCTTATCAACCTTCGGCTTATCCATCTTATCCATCACACACGCCCACAAAACCTGAAGATCAAGATCATCATTTGGAAGCATCGTCTCAGGAACGGGGCGGTAATAGTCCAGATCAAGAGGCCCGTCTTGCCCTTCATAAGGCATACCGAGAGTTCCGCCCGCCGCTTTCCCAAGCCAGCAGCCAAGCGCTTTTTTCCTGTATTCGCTCTTATTGATCGTCAACATAATTATCTCCTTTTGTTATTTTAAACGACGCAATCTACTCCGCCGGAATAAAATATTCCTTCACAAAAACGACAAAATATAGCACAATGTTGACTTTTTTCGTTTTCATATTAACTTTCATCAGAGTTCCAAAATAGTGGATGTGCTAAAATGATTGACATGAAAATTTCGAGATTGGGGGAATGCGAATGCTGGTCTCCCCTGAAACTGAACAACACTTTGGAGGCTTCCGCCGACTTTGGGTTTGTCCCCGAAACCGCGATGGTAATGCACGACTCCGAAGTTAACTCAGGCGTGAAATCCTCAGGCCTTCTATTCGAGAAAGCCGGGCCTCGCGAGAAAATCTTCTTTAAGCCTGCTGAAACGCGCGCCGCAATAGTAACGTGCGGCGGGCTTTGTCCGGGACTGAATACGGTGATACGTTCCGTCTTCCTATGCCTCTACCACATTTACGGCGTTCGAACCGTTTACGGCATAAGGTACGGTTACCAGGGTTTGAATCCGGAAATAGGAGAGCCCCCCATACTCCTGAATCCGGACATGGTTGACCGCATACACCAAGAGGGCGGGACGATACTGGGCTCATCGAGGGGTAACCAGCCGATTTCGGCGATGGTTGATTTTCTCGTGAAGAATAATATCAACATTCTCTTCACCGTTGGCGGAGACGGCACACAGCGCGGCGCTCACCTGATAGCCAAAGAGGCGGAGAAAAGGCGGCTTTCCATCTCCGTCGTAGGCATACCCAAAACGATAGACAACGACATAATGTATATCAAAAAAACTTTTGGTTTCGCCACCGCCGTTGATAGAGCGCACAGTGTCATCAGATGCGCTCACACCGAGGCGAAAAGCTATTCTAACGGAATCGGGCTTGTAAAGCTGATGGGACGGGATTCCGGTTTTATCGCCGCGTTCGCGACTATCGTCAGCCAAGACGTGAATTTCACGATTATCCCGGAGATTCCGCTCGTCCTTGAAGGAGAGAAAGGTCTGCTTGAAACGCTGATGCGCAGAATACTGAACCGCAAACATGCGGTAATCGCTGTCGCCGAAGGAGCAGGGCAGAACCTTTTCGCCGGACGGAAGCAAAAGGACGTATCAGGGAATGTATTGCATAACGACATCGGGACATTTCTGAAGGAGCGGATAGCGGAATATTTCAGGGAACGGAAGATTCCAATCAATCTAAAATACATAGATCCCAGCTATATCATACGCAGCGTGCCGACAAATTCGGAGGACTGCTTCCTCTGCGATCAATACGCGCGCAACGCCACGCATGCGGCTATGGCCGGCAAGACAGACATGATCGTAGGCTACTGGAACGATTTCATGCATCTGCCGATGACTCATGCGACGCATCAACGCCAGCAGGTTGATCCAAACGGATTTCTCTGGCACGGCGTCATTTCCTCAACCGGACAGCCCTCCAGATGGAAATAAACGCGGGAGTTCTAAAGTTCTCGTGAGTCATAAGTTTTTTATATAATCTTAAACATGGGAGCCAATTGCAAAAGTCAAAACCAGCGCCGATGAAGGAGATTGTGAAATTCAGACGAGCCACAAAACCGGAGGCATACCCAAA
>JAGVIF010000289.1 GCA_020056205.1 Lentisphaeria bacterium
ATGGCGGTGGAAAAGGACTTGAAAAAGGTCTTGAGCCTCCTCGAAATTCTTAGCAATATTGTGGCGGACGCAGTGGCAACTTTCCGCAGCGAAATTGAAGAAAAGGAAACCCTCAAAGCGGAAAACGAAAGACTTCGCTGGGAACTCGGAGCAAAGTTCCGGCCCAACAACATTATCGGAAACTGCAGCAGCATGAAGATGATATACGCGATGATCGCGCAGGTCGCCGAAAGCCCGGCCACAGTTTTGATAAGAGGAGAGTCGGGTACCGGAAAAGAACTTGTCGCAAGGGCAATCCATTACGCAAGCCCGCGCAAAAACGCCCCCTTCATCGCGGTGAACTGCGCCGCTTTGCCGGAAAATCTGATCGAAAGCGAACTTTTTGGACACGAAAAAGGCTCTTTCACCGGAGCTATACAACAGAAAAAGGGACGCTTCGAAATAGCCGGAAACGGAAGCATTTTTTTGGACGAAATCGGGGACATAAGCACGGCGGTACAAGTGAGACTTTTGAGAGTCCTCCAAGAAAGGACATTTGAGCGCGTCGGAGGCAATGAACAAATAAACTCAAACGCAAGAGTCATTGCGGCCACGAGCAGAAACCTTGAAAAAGAGATGCAGGAAGGCAGATTCCGCGAAGACCTTTACTACAGGCTGAACGTATTTCCCATACACCTGCCGCCCCTCAGAGAAAGACGCTCGGATATGATGCTGCTCGCAGACCATTTCCTCGAAAAATACAACAAATTTTACGGCAAAGATATTCGCCGGATTTCAACCCCGGCTATTAATATGATGACGTCCTACCACTGGCCAGGAAATGTCAGAGAACTTGAGAACTGTGTTGAAAGGGCTGTCCTGGTAAGCACAGACGATGTTGTAAGAGCGCACGATCTTCCGCCTTCTCTCCAGACAGCCAAGGAAAGCGGCACCGCTATTGTCCCGCGGAACGGCGGCAATCTTGAGACAATGGTCAGCCTCTTCGAAAAGGAAATTATCGTTGACGCGTTGAAAAACAATGGGGGAAACGTGGCGGCCGTAGCCAGAATTCTCGGCGCAACGCAACGAATTATCCACTATAAAATATCTAAACTCGGAATTGACCCTAAGACCCTCTCAAAATAGAAAGAAGTAGCGCAAGCCTCCGGCTTGCAGGCGGTTCCCGAAGTAGCGCAAGCCTCCGGCTTGCGTCTTTTTTTGCGCATACTCTATTTACTTTTGAATCGTCCAAATCACAAGCCGGAGGCTTATGCTACTCTACAAAACATACAGACAAGGATGCCTGTCCTCTATTGATAACCACAGAACAAGCCTGTGAAAAAAAGGCAAAATGACTTCTTCAATATTTGCATCCAAGAGGGAATTTTTAGTGTTTCTCTCCCGAAACTGCCGCTTTTTTCGGGGTCGGCACCGCTTTGTTTGTAGTAGGCGAATTTATACGCCGTTCCTGATAACGCGCAATAAATTGCGCTACTACGAACGGATTTCGCATTTTAGAACTTCAGAACTTCTCAATTGGCTCCTCCATTTTAAGCAGGAGCTCTTTCAGCTTTTTCCCGCCGCTGTAAGCGCCAATAGAACCGTCGGACTTTATAACTCTGTGACAGGGAAAGACAATCGGAAAGGGATTTTTTTTCATAGCGTTGCCGACCGCGCGCGCGGCATTCGGATTTCCTGCGAAATTCGCAAGCCGGCTGTACGACACCGTCCTGCCGCGCGGCACATTTCTGCGAAGTTCGCAAAGAACCGTCCGTTCAAATCGGCTCAACGTTGAAAGATTCAGATTTTTCATACCCGGAGGGGTTTTTCTTTTTCCCGAAATATAATTTTCAAGCTCCCTTGCAACACTGGTGACAATTTTATTTTTTGAGTCTTGCCCGGTTTTTTTTTGACTTTTTTTCCCGCCCGCGCAAAGCCTTATTCTTTCCACAAGAAGGAGATCGTCGTTCCATTCAAATTCCGCAAGCAACGGAATTTTACAGGGGTTGATTTGTATTCGATATCTTTTCATATAGAGCCTGTCCGTATTATTATACAGATTTGATAGAAAAAGACTTGCATGTATTTCAAATAGTTGCCGCTTTTTTCGGGGTCGAATGCCGCTGAGTTAATGCGCATTTCGAGGTAGCGCGGGTCTATTTGACCCGCGACTCTCGGGTCAGATAGACCCGAGTTACTTTTTTCGAAATCCTTAACTTAGCGCC
>JAGVIF010000085.1 GCA_020056205.1 Lentisphaeria bacterium
ACCGCCGCGGGTATTGCCCCTGCCAGAAATACTTGCGAGCCCTCCGATGGCATCTGCAACGGCGCGGTTTATGACTTTTGCAACTGGCTCATAGGTTAATGGTTATTGGTTATAAGTTAAAAGTGAGACATGAAGTCAAATTTTGAAAATCTGGATGTCTGGAAAAAGTCATGCCGTCTTACGGTTAAACTCCATGAATTGATGAGCTAATATCTTTGACAAAAATGCTGCAATCTTTAAAAAACTCATTATGCAACAAACCCCAATAACCCATAACCTATAACCAATAACCTATAATTTATAACCATGTCCTACACAATAGCAGTAACGGGAAAGGGCGGAGCCGGTAAAACGACGGTCGCTGGAATCCTGATTGGCAGGCTGATCGCAAATGGCCGTTCGCCTGTGCTTGCCGTTGATGCGGATCCGAATTCGTGTCTTGACACCGTGCTCGGTGTTCAGGTTGAGAACACTGTCGGCCGCATCCGTGAGCACGCCAAGAACGAGGCATCGTCCGGCAAAGTCATCGGAATCGCAAAACAGCAGATGCTCGAAGTGAAAATTGCAGAATGTCTTGTTGAGGCTAAGAATTTTGATCTCATATCTATGGGAAGGCCAGAAGGCCCCGGCTGCTACTGCTTCGCCAATAATGTCCTGAAAGAGGTGATCCACAAACTTTCCTCACAATATCCGTATGTTGTGATAGACAACGAGGCTGGTCTTGAAAATCTTTCGCGGAGGATTGTGCAAAAAGTTGATCTTCTTGTAATGGTTGCGGATCCATCGAAAAATGGGATTGAGACGGTAAGACGCCTTCACAAACTTGCGTCCGAAATGAAAATAAATTTCACAAAACTATGCATATTCATAAACAAGTCCGGGGATGGGAAGCTTCCCGATGGGGCGATACCTCTGAAAAACGAGACGGGAGCGAAATTTGTAATCGTTCTTCCTGAGAATCAGGAAATATCGGCGTTTTCGGGAAAAGGAACTTCGATGTTTTCTCTTTCGCCGGAGAATGAGATTGTCAGGATCATGGATGGATTTATAAAAAACGCGGCGGAATAGCCTTATTTATAAGGAGTTATATCAGATGGCTAATGAAATAAACAAAACGGTGCCGATAAAACCGGAAAGCCGAATGTCGGATCCGGCCTCTATTGAGGTTTTGAAGAAGGCGGAACGGGAATGTGTTGAGACATGTTTTTCCCGTTATGACACCCAGAAAAATCAGTGTAAATTCGGAACGTCCGGAGTCTGCTGCAAGATATGCCACATGGGGCCTTGCAGGATTACCCCCAAGTCCCCGCTCGGAATATGCGGAGCAAACGCCGATACAATCGCCGCGAGAAACTATCTGCGCGAAGTCGTCTCCGGCACCGCCGCCCATTCCGATCACGGCCGGCACTTGGCGCTACTCCTGAAAAAAGTCGCCGAAGGAAAAGAAAAAGACTATAAAATAAAGGACGACGCCGCGCTTCGCCGCTACGCAAAATATTATGACATTAAGACGGAAAACCGCGGCAGCGATCAGGTAGCTCTTGAGCTCGCGGACTGTTTCATAAGAGAGTTTTCTTCCCAAGAGGAACCGCTTAGGACGCTTCAGCTCGCTCCGGAAAAACGGCAGAAAATCTGGAAAAACACAAAAGTCGAACCGCTCGGCATTGACCGCATGGTGGTTGAATCAATGCACCGCACACATATGGGCGTTGACCACGATTACAAAAACATCCTGAGGCAGGCTTTTCGCACGTCGCTTGCCGACGGCTGGGGTGGAGCGCGTATAGCTTCAATGGTTTCAGATATACTTTTCGAAACACCGAGTCCTATCCGCAGCAGCGCAAATTTAGGAGTGCTTCAGGCAGACACCGTCAATATAATTGTCCATGGCCATGAACCATCTCTTTCAGAAATGCTCGCGGCTTCAGTCAATGATCCGGAGATTGTCGCGTACGCCAAAAAAGCCGGAGCAAAAGGAGTAACTCTTGCAGGACTCTGCTGCACCGCGAATGAGATCCTGATGAGGCGTGGAATACCGGTCGCCGGAAACTTCCTGCAACAGGAGCTCGCAATAATCACCGGCGCAGTTGAGATGATGATCGTGGATGTCCAGTGTGTTATGCCAAGCCTGCCTGAAGTTGCGAAACATTATCACACGGAAATTGTTGCCGCAACTGATATTGCCCGCACAATAGGGGCCACATATTTCGACTTCGATGAGGACAACGCATATGAGTCGGCAAAAAACCTTATCAGGAAGGCTATTGACAACTATAGCAGGCGAGATCCTGCGAAAGTCGCAATCCCGCGATACAAAAATCCGCTTGTCGCCGGTTTCAGCGTTGAAGCCATCCGCTATATGCTCGGAGGAACTTTCCGCGCATCATTCCGCCCGCTGAACGATGCTATAATCCAGGGACGTATCAGAGGGGTCGCCGGTATCGTAGGCTGTAATAATGTTAAGTCTACGAGCGATGTCTATACCAATGTCCTCGCGGCTGAGCTCATAAAAAACAATATTCTTGTTCTTCAGACCGGATGTTCCGCGCAGTGTTCCGGCAAGGCGGGATGCCTGACTCCGGAAACAGCGCTTGAATTTGCAGGCAAAGGGCTTCGCGAGGTCTGCGAGACGGTAGGAATGCCGCCGATGCTCCACATGGGAAGCTGTGTTGACAACGTGAGGATACTTGAGGCCGCCTCCGAAATTGTTAAAGAAGGCGGGCTGGGAGACGACATTGGCGGACTTCCCGCTGTCGGTATCGCGCCCGAATGGATGAGCGAGAAGGCTGTCGCCATCGGCTGTTATTTTGTGGCGTCCGGAATTGATGTTGTCCTCGGCCTTCCGTTTTATATATCAGGTTCTGAAAACGTGACAAATTATCTTGAACAGGAAGCCAGGGAGATGTTTGGCGGCGCCTTTATTACAATTGAGGATCCGATTGAAGCGGCAAAATGGGTCATGAAAACTATTGAAGATGCCCGCGACAAGCTCGGAATAAACAAGAAAACAGAACGCAAGCTTCTGGATATGAAAGACAGGAGAGCCATCTAATGTCAAAAATAATTTGTTCCAGCGCGATAGACGGAGCCACCGAATGGGTGGCCAAAGCTGAAGCCAAACTCGCCGAAGCGATAAAAATGAAAGGAGAGGAATGTCCGGTCGCATTCCCGAATACCGCATACTTTCTGCCGGTGATCTACTCTTTCACCGGAGAGAAAATGGAGAAACTTTCGGATCTCGGAAGAATACTCAAAAGAGCGAAGAGTCTTTTACCGGACAGGCCTTCGGAGAAAGTCTGGCTGCCATATCTCGGAAAAGCTCTCGATGCCGGAGCCGCCGCTCTTTTTGCGTGCGAAGTCATTGAGGCATGCAAATATCTCACAGGACCAAAACCCGTGGACGGAATCTGGCTGGGCGCCGCTAACGATGTAATAATGAGGGAAAGGGGAATTGAATTTGTTGACGGTTCGGCGCCGGGCTTCGCGGCGGTCACAGGAGCTGCCCCGGACAATAAGACAGCTGTTAAAATTGCGAAAGAGCTTCAGGAAAAAAACATTTATGTGTTCATGGCTGGCTGTACAAATGGAAAACAGTTTGCGGAACAGCTTGCGGAAGAAGGCATTCAGCTTGGCTGGGAAACGCGTCTCGTTCCTTTCGGCAAAGATGTTTCAGCCCTGATCTATGCGCTGGGTTTCGCGAACCGCGCGGCTCTTTCCTTCGGCGGCGTCCAGCCGGGTGATTTCAGCGCCAATCTCAGATACAATAAAGACAGGATATTCGCCTTCGTGATGGCCTTCGGCGAAGTTACGCCCGACAAATATGCCGTTGCCGCCGGCGCGATAAATTACGGATTCCCGGTGATTTCGGACACGGATATTCCTGAAATTCTCCCGACCGGCATCTGCACATACGAGCATGTCGTATCAAATATCTCCCCCGATGTAATGGTTGAAAAAGCGCTCGAAATCAGAGGGTGCAAAGTCAAAATCACAAAAGTGCCGATTCCTGTCCCATACGGTCCGGCATTCGAGGGGGAAAGAATAAGAAAAGCCGATGCCCATGTCGAATTCGGCGGAAATAGAACTCCGGCATTCGAGTTTGTCACATCCGTCGAACTCGAACAGATCAATGATGGGGAAATTGAGATAATAGGCCCAGACATTGACAAGGTAAAAGAAGGGGAAGCTCTCCCGCTCGCCATCTGGGTGGAAGCCGCCGGACGCAAGATGCAGTCCGATTTCGAGCCAATCCTTGAACGCCAGATACATCATCTTGTGAATGGCGCCGAGGGAATCTGGCACATGGGACAGCGCGACATCATCTGGACACGTGTTTCAAAGGCCGGATTCGCTAGGGGACTCAGGCTGCGCCACTACGCAGAAATTATCCACGCGAAACTTCTTTCCGAATATCCGGCGATTGTTGACAAAGTGAAAGTTACAATGATCACCGACGAAAAGGAAGTAAAAAAACGTCTTGCCGTCGCAAGAAAAGTCTATGATGAACGCAACCGCCGCCTAGAGTCAATGACGGACGAATCGGTTGATACATTCTATTCCTGTCTGCTGTGTCAGTCATTCGCCCCGAACCACGTCTGCATAATCACCCCCGAACGTCTTGGCCTCTGCGGCGCATACAACTGGCTCGACGGGAAAGCGGCGTATGAAATTGATGAGACCGGTCCCAACCAGCCGGTCAAGAAGGGGGAATGCACCGACCCTGTCAAAGGAATATGGAAGGGAATCGGCGAATATGTTTATACGAACAGCCATAAATCAGTTGACACGTTCTGCGCCTATTCCATAATGGACAGGCCGATGACAAGCTGCGGATGCTTCGAAGCCATTTGCGCCTATTTGCCGGAATGCAACGGCGTGATGGTCGTGAACCGCGAATACCAAGGCGAAACTCCTGTCGGAATGACTTTCTCAACACTCGCCGGAAACGTCGGCGGTGGACAGCAGACACCCGGATTCATGG
>JAGVIF010000407.1 GCA_020056205.1 Lentisphaeria bacterium
AAGAATTCCGTTGAAAATATCGGAACGAATTAACGGTGTCCCGCAGGAACGGACAAGCGATGACGCGGAACTCGGGTGGACTTTTGAAAATATTTCCCCAAAAAGCAGGGAAAATAACATGCCCCCCTTCTGGTGCGCGTCAGATTTCATCGCCGTCTCATCAGGAGATTGGAATAAATACTGTTCCACCCTGAACGAAAAATTAATATCCGCATCGAAAGACTCAAAAAAAAGCGACGCCCTGATTGCGTCAATCTTTGGAGGCGGCGAAAAACTTTCCCCGCTGGAAAAATGCCGCCTCATAAGAAATTATGCGGCTAAAATGATTAAAAACGCCGGACCTAAATTTTTCGAACTTCCTGAAAAATGCGTTGGAAAAGCCGATGACATTTTTTCCGGCGGTTACGGCAACAGCGCCGACAGAGCCGTCGCGCTCGCCGCCCTCCTTAACGCGGCAGGAATACAATATGATTTCGTCTTCTCCTCACAGCTCCCCTTTCTCAATGACATCATAGCCCCTTTCAAAAACTGCCCTCAATCATTTTTCCTCGATTCCGTTCTCGTCAGAGTCCGCATAGATGACAGAAAATTCTTTTTGAATGACAGCGATCAGTATGCGCAGATCGGGACAACCGCAAGCGACGGAAAAATCGCTTTTGCCCCCGCCGGGGAAGGATTTTTCAAAATAACGCCCGATGAGGAATTCAAGACAAAAACTTCATCGCTTTTCCTCATAAAATTAGAAAATGACGGCTCCGCCGACATCCGCATATCCGAAACTTTCAGCGGAATGGCATTTGCGGAAATGAAAAAAACACTTGAAGAACTCACACCCGAAAACCTCAGGCGCCTCTACGAGGAAAAAGCCTCCGAACTTTCCCACTCGGCCGTCATTTCAGGAACGCCTCTGAAAAATTTCGACACCTATCCCGGAAAATTCGAAATGTCCCTGAAAATTCCAAATTTTGCGAATTTCGCAGACAATAGGATTTATTTTTCCCTGCCCAAAAGACCGCGGGCGCTCGCATCCGCGCAGTTCTCAAGAGAAAATCCTTTCTTCTTAAATGAAGTAATGAAAATAAAAAACACATTTGTCATACTGCCGCCTCCCGCTTACGAAACAGTCGAAATAATGCCACCCAAAGAAAAGGAATTCTCATTCCCATGCGGACTGCGCCTCAAGATTTCCTCGCAATTTACTGAAAAAAACAACTCCTTTGATTTTGCGAAAGACAAAAAATACCTGTTGATTGAAGAGGAGCTTGACTTCGCCCCGGGCATATTCCACGAGGAAGAATATCGCAAACTACTCAACGAAACCGGAATGTTCAACTCAAAAAACAACTCCATTGTCATTTTCAAGAGACAATAACAACTGAGAAGCGAGGGAGCGCGAAAGTGAAAAAATTAGAAAGTAGAATTTAGAAAGTAGAAAACTTAAAACTGATAGCGTTCACCGTTCAGCGTTCAGGGGTTTTAAAATCGGAAATTCTGACTTCTCCTTTGAAACTGCCGCGCAAGTAGGTCAGCGCTTTTCTTGTCCTGAGCCTGCCGAAGGAAGCCTGATCATGTTTTTATTTGGACGGTCGAGGTAATTGCAAAACTCCTGATTTCGGTCGCGGCCGGCGCGACCCTTCATTTTTACGCCGCATGGCGTGGAGGGCCACGGTTTTGCCTCCAGCAAGCGTCGCTTCGCTCGACTGGGCCGCGTCCGGAGTTTTGCAATTGGCTCAACGCGCTTTACTAAACTCTCACTTTTCTATGCGTTTTTACATATATATATTCGCTTTTATTTTCAGTCTTGCGACCACACTTCTGCAGAGAGGCGTGTTCTTTTACGCGCAGTATGAGTTGAAAATGGGGGATTCTCGGAATCTCATTCTTGCCCTTGCGATAGGAATCACGTACATATCCGGCGCGCAATTGTCGCATAAATTCTGGGAAAAGGCAGGCGCGAAAAAGACAATATTCATTCTTCTCTCTCTGCAGATGCTCATTCCTATCGCCGGGTTACTGTTTCCGACAATCGCAGTAGTTTCAACTGTTGCTATTGTTTATTCCTTTTTCAATGGAATGACGTGGCCGGTCGCGGAGAGTTACGCGGGCGCCGGCCTTGACGATAAAGCCGCTTCAAAGTCCATAGGGATTTACAATCTTTGCTGGAGTATCGCCGTTCCTCTTTCCGTTTGGATATCCGGAACTATCATTTCAGATTTCGGAGGCGGGTTCTTCCTGTTGTCATCCATTCTCATCCTAATTTCCTTCTTTCTTGTTTTCATGTTGCCGTCAGTAATACCTCATCATGAAAAACCTGTTGGCAAGATCGGGACCAACGGCGCGGCCTCAATTCCTTATGAAGAAATGAAGGGAATGTTGATTTCAAGCAGATGGTCTATGGGCTTTTCATATGCGCTCATGCAAATCTTAGCTTCTCTTCTACCGGGAAAATTTCAGGCCGAAGGGTTCAGCGTGGCAAATGCAAGCGCCCTTGCCGGATTCATAGACGCCTCAAGATTCCTTGCCTTTCTTCTCATGACCGGAACGGCATGGTGGCATGGAAGGAAAATCCTCCTTTCGTTGGTTTCGATCCTTTTATCGGCCGGTTTTTGCATCTGCATGTTTGGCAACGGCATCCCTCTCATACTTGCCGGAGAGATAATCTATGGAATGTCCGCAGGATTCGCATACTACTCCGCGCTCTATTACGCAATAGTTCTCAGCAAAGCGTCCGTGGGCGCCGGCGGCTCGCACGAAAGCGTAATAGGCGGAGGTTTTACGGCCGGTCCTTTGCTCGTTCTCGGAGGGAAACAGATGGCTTTACTGCTTGGAGTCTCGGCGGCAGGCGGCTTAATATTCGGAGTCGTCCCGATGATATTAACGGCAGTCCCCCTGTCAATTCTATATCTCATGCCAAAGAAACGGGGCTAACCTAACCCGTTTTTCGCGCGAAAAACGGGCTAAGAATATCCAATGTCCAAGTTAAGACATCCCGGAAATGAATTCCGATGGAAATTGAGGAATTGAAAAATCTTAAAATCCCCAAATAGGACATTGGGTGTTCATAAACTTTGAAATTCCTTCGCCTGAACTTATACTCTGCTTGTCAAGGAGAGACTTGGAGGCCACGAAGCGGCTTTAATAAAGTAGCTGCTATCTCATCTTATCTCGCCCCTGCGAGAGCCTTTGACATAGTTTCGATTTCCTGCAGGACGACGCCTGTTCCGTTTGCGACAGCCTTGAGCGGGTCATCCGAAACAAAGACCGGCAGGCCTGTTTCTTCGGAGAGCAGCCGGTCGAGTCCTCTCAGCAAGGCTCCTCCTCCGGCAAGCATTATGCCTTTGTCTATGAGGTCTGCGGCGAGTTCAGGCGGGCATCTTTCGAGTGTCATTCTTACGGCTTCGACTATATTTGTTATTGGTTCTTGGAGGGCCGTTCTAATTTCGCTGGAGGATACTTTTATCGTTTTCGGCAGCCCTGATATGAGGTCTCTTCCTTTCACTTCCATAAAACTATCTTCTTCAACGGGATAGGCGCTTCCTATTTTGATTTTTATTTCTTCGGCGGTTCTTTCGCCTATCATCAGGTTGTAGACTCTTTTCATGTGCTGGCTTGCGGCGGCGTCCATTTCATCGCCTGCCACTCTTATGCTTCTTGATTCGACGATTCCGGAGAGGGAAATCACGGCCACTTCCGTCGTTCCACCGCCGATATCAACGATCATACTGCCAGTGGGCTCGGACACCGGCAAGCCAACGCCTATTGCGGCGGCCATCGGTTCTTCGATCAAATAAATATCGCCGGCTCCGGCCCTTTGGGCGCTGTCTTTTACCGCTCTGGTCTCAACTTCCGTGATGCCAGATGGAACCGCAATAAGAACATTCGGATGAAAAAGCCTCCTGCGTTTTGGGACGTGGGTCATCGCTTTTTTTATGAAATATCTCAACATCTGTTCGGTTATATCGAAATCCGCTATGACTCCGTCTTTCATCGGACGAATAGCTTTGATATTGCCGGGTGTTCTGCCGAGCATTCTTTTTGCCTCGCTGCCCACGGCAAGTATTTCCTTGTTGGTTTCCGATATGGCGACTACTGAAGGTTCATCCAGGACTATGCCTTTTTCGCGGACAAAGACAAGACAATTCGCGGTTCCGAGGTCTATCCCAATATCGCTGGAGAATGCCCTCGCCATTTTCGAATAAAAATTAAACATAGATAGAGTCGAATGCCCGTTAGTAATAATGTTTGGCTTAAGTTAATCGAATTTTTCAGCTAATCAAATCAAACTTGCTTTTTTATCTTTGAAATATGGGGTGACTGACGAGATTTGAACTCGCGGCCTCTTGGGCCACAACCAAGCGCTCTAACCAACTGAGCTACAGCCACCGTTAAGTCAAAAAAGGCGGTAATATACATCAATTCTGATGAATGGCAAAAAGGGAAAATAAATTTAACGTTTTGGTTTGGAATTGCACAAGGGGAGTCTTAGTTCAACAGCGCTTCCGTGTTTGCCTGTGTCGAGCAGTTTTAGGGATCCGTTGTGGAGTTCGGCCACATATTTTACGAATGCCAAGCCGATCCCATAGCCCCTGCCGTGGTAGTTAATGTCCTTTTCTCTTGGTTTTTCTGACAGAATTTTATCAAAATCGCCAGGGAAGCCCTCTCCTTCGTCTCTTACAATAAACAGGGAATTTTCTTTTTCTTTATCCGCTGAGATTAACACCGACGATCCTGTCGAGGAAAATTTTAACGCATTGTCAAGGAGGGCTCCTATTGCCTCGAATACGAGTTTGCTGTCGCAGGACAACTTGAAATCGGACCGAATATTTTTCACTATCCGTATTTTCTTTCTGCCTGCTTTCCATTGCCTGCTTTTTACTACCTCGTCTAAGAGTTGAGCGGATCCGGTCTCATCCGCAGGAAGGAATTTGGAGTTTGTTCTTATGGAGTTCAGGAGAATGCTTTTTTCCGTAAGGGAGAGAAGTTCCTTTGAATTTATTATTATATGGCTGACTATTTCCTTTTGTTTCTCATCGAGAGCGGTGGTGCTTTCGAGCAGTTCGGCAAAGCCCG
Source organism: Lentisphaeria bacterium (assembly GCA_020056205.1). Lineage (GTDB taxonomy): Bacteria > Verrucomicrobiota > Lentisphaeria > Victivallales > GWF2-50-93 > JAGVIF01. The sequence continues at coordinate 5,071 of JAGVIF010000407.1, forward strand.
AAATTGAATTCAGCGGAGTTTTTACTTCGTGCGAAAAAAGGCTTATGACATCCTCCTTCAGGCGTTCGACCTCCTCAACATGTTTCAAACGCAGAAACACATTTACTTTCGCCAACAACTCCTCTTTCTCAAAAGGCTTGCAGATGTAATCGTCAGCCCCCGCGTCATATCCCTCCAGCCTGTCGCCTATTTGAGACTTCGCCGACACCAATATTATTTTTATGAAGCCAAAATCGGGACTGCTTTTCAAGAGGCGGCAGAGTTCAAGTCCGTCAACGTCAGGCAGGATGACATCAAGAAGGATAAGGTCCGGACGGAACTCCTTAGTCATGGCGATCGCGCTTTTCGCATTGCCGACACTTTCAACGCGGAATTTTTCAGACAAAATTTCTTTCAGTATATAGGTATTATATTTGTCGTCATCAACGACAAGTATTTTGGACTCAAAATTATCGGTCATTTTATCCCCTCATCGGCAATTTTATGCGAAAAGACACCCCCCGTCCATGGGCGTCGTTCACAGCATAAATCATACCGTTGTGGGCTAAAATAATTTTTTTTGCTATATAAAGTCCTAATCCGCTTCCATCCTTGTGTGTTTTAACGCGATAAAACTCGGCAAAAATTTTATCTATTTTGTCTTCCGGAATTCCGGGTCCTTCATCTGAGACGCTGACTGTTATATTTTCCTTGTTCTTTTCGCATTTAATCGTTATTGTTGAGTTTTCCGGCGAGAACTTCATTGCGTTTCCGACTATGTTCAAGAGGGCGGTTTTTATCTGTTTCCTATCGGCTTCAATCTCTATTTCTTCCGCTTCCGGATAAAATTCTTTTTTTACATATATATTTTTTGCTTCGGAAAGATAGCTGAAATCTTTTTCAATTTCGCATAGGATGTCTTTCATATCGAAAAAGTTCTTTTCGGGCGCTGACAGCATTTGATTTTTTGCCAAGTTCAGCAATTCGGATATCATATCGAGCAGATCAATGGAATTTTCGCGGATAGCCTCAAAATATTCCCTGATTTTTCCTTCGGACGCTTCAACGCCAAAGCGTGAATAATTGATTATTCCGTGCAGGGGATTTTTTAGTTCATGATTGACTCTGTTGAAGAGGTCTGCCTTATCTTTTTCCGCCCTTTTCGCCCTTGTGAGAGCGGCTTCCTTGTCCTTTATCGTCTTTTGGAGATTCCCGTAAAGTATATTGAGGCGTTCGGCGGTTTGAGCAATGGAATTTTCAAGCGCTCCCAGCTCGTCTTCCCTATTGCTTTTGCCGGACGAGTTGAAGTTTCCGTCCCGCAAGCTTAAAACTGAGTTCACGAGCCGTTTCATCGGAATGTCAATCTGCCGCGACAGAATTACGATCATCAAAGTCAGCCCGGCGAGCATTGCCAGCATTGAGACTACGGCGTGAACGCGCATAGGAACGCTGTCAATTCCGATGTCTCCGACGAGAAAATCGGCAATCATCAAGCCGGTGGTCGGCTCCTGTCCTATGATAATAATAATTTTTTTCCCTGAAACTTCTTTTTCGATCACGGCAATCCTTTCTGTCGCTTTAAGCTCCGCGGCAGCGGCTATAAGCGCGTCGGTCAGCGCTTCTTCATCGCGGAAGTCTTTAGTGTTCAAATTCGACGGATAGTTTATAAATGAGTTTTCCCTGTGTCTCGCATCAAGAATGGCTTTGCCGAATTCGAGGCTTGAGTCGGAAATATTCTTTTTTAAGTTCCTCTTCAATAAAGGGCTTATGTCGGATTCGGAAAAAAAGAATCCTTCAGCGGAACCGACTTTTGCCGGATGAAGCATCAGCAATGTCCATCTACCGCCCCCATTTTTAAATATGGGAGCGAAAAGTATTCCCCCGTTTTTGCGCAGTTTGCCTGATTCCATGAGCCGGATCAGATTCTTCGCTGTTTCTTTTTGACCGTCTCCTGCGTTAAAAGACACCGACAGAACGCCGTTTTTGCCGACGAAACCAAAATCATCGTTCTTTGTCCGGCAGGCGATTCGGCCTATAGCGCCAATTATTTTCTCCAATTCGTTCGCGGAAACTTCTCCTATTTCTCCCAAAGAGAGAGCTGCGGATGACAGGCAAAACGCGTTTTTTCTGATTTCGGATTCCGGCCCTGTTCTGAGGGACGCAAAATCATCAGCCAGCATTTTTATGGTCATCAGGGAATCCCTTTTTTCGTAGTATTTCCGTATTACCCAAAAGGAAATAGTCATTGTCATAGAAAAGACAAGA
>JAGVIF010000558.1 GCA_020056205.1 Lentisphaeria bacterium
CTTGTGAGCCGCTTTTTTGTGAACTTCCGCCTCATTGAAAGCCTCCGCCTCTCTTTCTTCCATGCTTATCGCGCCGTCAGGGCATTCCCCTATGCAGGCGCCGAGTCCGTCGCAATAACTGTCGCTCACAAGGCGCGCTTTTCCGTTTATCATTTGTATCGCTCCCTCGGCGCAGGCGTTGACGCAGAGCCCGCAGCCGGTACATTTTTCCTCATCTATTTTTATTATTTTTCTTTTCATCTTTTCCTTTATTGTTTTTAATCGCTATGTCGTCAAATGTTGTTTTTTTTAAAAAGTCCACAATCCGCTGATTGATTTCTGAAAGTATGCCTCCGAGCGCGCACCTGCTTCCGAAACAAAATCTTTTTTCTATGAGACATTGTTTTAAATCGCACCTGCCTTCCGTAAGTTCATATATCTCAATGAGGCGGACTTTTTTCGGGTCTTTTGAAAATCTGAAGCCGCCCTTGGGCCCCCTGCCGGATTCAACTATCCCAGCCTTTGAAAGCCTCTGCAAAATTTTGGAAAGATGATCTTTTGAAACCCCAAACACCTTGGATATCTCCAATACCGAAAAATTTTCCCCCTCTTTTAGCCCGGCCAGAAGAGCCAGCGCGTGTATCGCTATGGAACCAGCCTCGCTCAACTTTACAAACGTGTTCATTTATGCGCCTGTGTTTCCGCCAATAGTATTAGTATTTTGGAGTTAAAATACCTATATAAACAAAATTGTCAAGCGCGGAAAAAAATATTTTCGGTTTTTTTTATTTATTGACGGGAATTTTGATTTTTATCAGTTCTTTTGTCAATCTGTTTTTCTTGATTTCAGCCAGCGTTCAAAAGATTGCGGACTTTCTGCTGATATTTTGCCGGACAAGATATTTTCAACGCTTATATCTTCGTCAATATCGGGCCAATGTACGCCTTCGCCTTTTCCGATAATCCTGAAGCGCTGTCTTTCGCGCTTAGAGGCGTGAAAAAGTCTTGGATACTAGGTAAGGGGAACAGATATCCTTCTCCCATCGGTAAGAGCTACAGAAAGTGAGTCTTCTGAAACAATCGCCTTCTCCACATATTTTGGCGTTTTTTTTTATTTTTGTGGAAATATGCGGCATGGAGGCATATCTTAGCTTGCGTTTAGGACGGGTTTTGCCCTTTTGCCCTTGCCCGCAACTCAAAGGAATAAAGAAAGGGTTCAACGTTCGGAATAAATGAAGACGCGAGCAAAAAATAAGGCAGTTGCCACAGTGTAACTCGGGTCTATCTGACCCGATAATAGCGGGTCAGATAGACCCGCGCTACTTCGAATTGCACCTTAACTTAGCGGCATTCGACCCCGAAAAAAGCGGCAGTTTCAAAAGGAGAAATGGAAAATGAACATCGAACATTCAACATCGAATGAAAAATATCCAAATCTTTAAATCTCTATATCACCAAATCATAGGGTTGGAGTTCACGGTCCCGAGTTCCTGCGGCCCCGGTATCTTCGACTTTAGCGTGGGGTTTAAAATCTAAATTTGAAACAGGGTGAATTTGTGCCGAAAAATCTGATAAAAATACTGGAAAAAATAGATCGTTTTATGGGGAGAAAGCGTTCTCCGGGGCAGATCAGGGTCAAGCTGAGGGATATCAATCAGCTGTTCAACTCTATGGATCCTTCGCCGTTTGAGGAAAAAGACCTTGATGAGGATGCCGAGGCTTTCATTGAAAGCTGGGCGTTTGAATATCCGCTTCCCTCTCCAATATCTTTGCATATTATTGTCGAACAGTATCCTCCTCAAGACAAAGACCGTGAATTTATATCGGACGCCATTCACAATTTTTACGCCCACAAGGCCGATTTGAAGGCCCGTGAGTTCAGGCAGCTTATGCGCGAAGGACGCGCAAGTTTTTTAATTGGATTTTTTTTTCTATTTCTGTGCTTTGCGTTGTCGGAAGTGTTTGTGCAACTCAAAAATCGAACGGTTTTTGATTTTCTAAGAGAGGGATTTTTGATCGCCGGCTGGGTCTCCATGTGGAAGCCGATAAATATATATCTTTATGAATGGTGGCCGGTCCTTAAAAAAGCGAGAACATACGTGAAAATGAGCACAATGAAGATATATATGAATGAGAAAACCGCTAAAAACGAAGAAAGACAAAATGTGAAAGTATAACACACAGGACGACGCATGAAAATGAGAAAAGAGAAAGTAGAAAACAAGAAGAAGTTCTAAAGTTCTGAAGTTCGGGAGTTGCAATGAGAAAATATTTAGGAATTCAAAACAATAAAAACTCTGTGCCTTCGCGAAAACTTTGTGCCCTTTGCGAAAAACTTAGCAGCCTTTGCGGTTAAAAATAATTTTACATCGAAAAAAATAACCGCAAAGAACGCAAAGATGAAGACGCAAAGAACGCTATGAAAAACTCTGTGCCGCAGTTTATCTCGGTTCACAAAGGGCAAAAAGACATCGGGACGGCTTTGCGTGAGAATAGAAGAAATATCATTCATAGTGGAAACTATTCCATTTAATGCTATAAGTACCGAAAAGGAGGTGTAAAATGTTTGGAATCGGAACGACAGAACTAATAGTTATATTTCTTGTGATTCTTCTTCTCTTCGGCGGGAGGAAAATTCCGGAAATAGCGCGCGGCATTGGCAAAGGAATAAGAGAGTTTAAAAAAGCAAAAGACGGCATAGAAGACTCCCTCAAAGAGGAAGACAAAAAAGAAGAAGACAAAGAGAAAAAGCAGTAACGCTCAAAAATAGCTTGAGATAATCGCAAAAATAGTCAGAATTCAGCAAGCCGCATCTGCTTGTGAGGTATCCGCGCGCCTGCGCCCCGCTACTCATACTCGCAAAAAGAAATTGCTAGGAAAGAGACACGCTAAAGCTGTGAACTCCAACGGCAGTTTCAAATAAAGTAAAAATACCCGGAGAAATATAATGACACATCATTCTAATAATTGCGAAAAAAACAAAGAAAAACCCGGGGATTCCGGCAATGCGGAAGACATCATGGAAACAACGGTCAACAAGGACGCGGATAAGGAGGCA
>JAGVIF010000472.1 GCA_020056205.1 Lentisphaeria bacterium
GCGACAATTCGAAATCAAAGAAGCCCGCAACAGTCACCGCTCCCGCGCGCGAAAAGCATACGGATAAAAACGCGGAACTGAAACAGGAGGAGAACAAGTCTCCGAGTCCACTACAGGCGGACGAGACCGCTCCGAAAGTTGACGAAACGGCGGAAGAAGATATTTCGCATGATGCCGGTCTTAACCCCGAGAAATATGGGTTCGTTTCTCTGCGAAACAATCTTATGGAATGCGAAATATCATTGTTTTACTCCTGCGTTAAATCCGTCACATTCAATAATTTTTTTGTTGATTCAAAGGACAAGAAAATATCGTTCGGAAACAAGGCTCTGCCTTTCGGCGCGTTGAAAGCGTCGTTCGGCGATTCTTTTAAGATTGTGAAAATAGATTCATCCGCCGATAATGAAAAAGTTTTGGTCCAGCGTGAAATCGTTCTCCCCGATGGTTCAAACTTCATCGCCAAACAATCGTTTTGGCTTGGAAAAGGATATGTTATAGAAAGCAATCTTGAGATAGTGAACAAAGGCTCTGCGGCTTTGAATATTCCGGCATTGAAAATATCAGCAGGCAATCTTCCTTCTTTCACAAATATTGCCGGCGACAAGATTGCGAGCGAACACTTCAGCCTTGACACGCGCTTGCTTTCGAATGGAGCAATAAAGACAAAACCGTTCAAAGAAAAAGAGTTCAAAGAAAACCAAGAGAATCCGGCAAAGTGGATCGGTATCTCCAACAAATACTTCTGTTCAATCCTCCTGCCTGAAAATCCCTTCGCGGAAGGAAATTCGATGAAGGCCGTCCTGACAGGAAATGGCGCCGGAAAAACTCCGGTCGCATATCTCTCCAACGAAGGCATTTACAAACTGTCAGTGCCGCCGGAAGAATCCAAAAAATTCCCATTCAAGCTTTACGCGGGGCCAAAAGAAAGAAAGTCTTTAAAAGATTTTGATCCAAGCTCCACCGGGATCATGCACCTCGGATGGAACTGGCTCGACCCAATATCACAGCTCCTCCTTTCATTCCTCGTATATCTAAGCAAGCTTGCGGGCAATTACGGGCTCAGCATAATACTGCTCACGGTTCTTGTAAAACTCATATTCTGGCCTGTAACAGAAAAAGCAAACGCCTCAATGAAAAACATGCAAAAGCTCCAGCCGCTGATACAGGAGATAAAAGAAAAAAACAAAAACGACTCCAAAAAAATGAACGCTAAAGTGATGGAGCTCTACAAGGAACACGGAGTAAACCCACTCGGCGGATGCCTGCCTATATTGCTCCAAATTCCCGTATTCTTCGCCCTTTACAACACATTGAACGGAGCGGTGGAACTGCGTCAGTCCTCGTTTCTCTGGGCGTCGGATCTCTCCCGCCCTGACACCGTATGGACAATACCCGGTCTGTCGCTGCCGCTCAACCCCCTCGTTATAGCAATGGCCGCAACGATGTTCCTGCAGCAAAAGATGACACCGTCGGCGGCAGACCCCATGCAGCAAAAAATGATGATGTTAATGCCGCTGATAATGCTGGTTATGCTTTACAGCCTTCCATCCGGGCTTACTCTGTATTGGACTGTAAGTCAGCTCATAAGCATACTGCAATTGGCGGTAAGCAAATATAGATCGACGGGCGACAACGGCGCCATTCCACAAAAAGTCAAAAGTAAAAAAGTCTGAAAAATCTGACAAGGAGAAGACCATGGACGAAGAAAAACGGATACCGGAGGAGAAAATCAGCAAGGCCATCACGACTCTTGCAACAATGCTCGATTATCTCGGGCTCAACGCGGAACTAAAGGCTGAAGAAAAAAACGGCAGAATAATCGTGAAGGCAAGCAGCGACGATGCCGGAAGAATCATAGGACGAAAAGGCCAGACTCTCGAAAGCCTTCAATTCCTCATAAACAGAATGATGTTTAAAATGGACTATGAATTCCCAAAAATATACATAGACGTTGACGGCTATTCCAAAGATGGAAGAGGCGAAAGGAGCAACGAGAGCGAGAGAAGAAGAGACGAAAGCCCATATAGGCCAAGAGAAAAATTTTCAAGACATGAGGACGACTCTTCTTCGCACCGGAATGATGAGGGGCGCGACGCGATACTCGCGCAACAGGCGCTTGACGCCGCGAAAGAAGTGAAACGTTGGGGAGAACCAGTATCATTGCCGCCTATGAATTCACACGAAAGAAGAATCATACACACAACGCTCGACGGGGATAAGGCAATCACAACCGAAAGCCATGAAACAGACAATCCCAGCCTGAAAAAAGTTGTGATAAAGCCTCTTTCTCTCTAAAAGACAAAACAATGTTTGCGAATTTCGCAACGCGATATACTTTTATTTGCTTCCGAAATTTATCGGGGCGTGGCTCAGCCTGGCTAGAGCGTCCCGAGCGCGCAGGCGCCTCGGGAAAGTCGCTTAGGTTTGAGCTTGTTCCTTGTTTTTTTGACAGTTGAAAATTTTTATCGGGGCGTGGCTCAGCCTGGCTAGAGCGCTTGGTTCGGGACCAAGAAGTCGGAGGTTCAAATCCTCTCGCCCCGACCATTTTTTTTGCCATGTGTTATCTTTACATATTGCGGAGCGAATCCACCGGACGCTTTTACGTTGGCACTACGGAGGACGTAAAAAAAAGGATGGCAGAGCATAATCGGGGAGAATCTTTGTCCACAAGGAATCGTGGTTCGTGGAAACTTGTTTACACGGAAGAATTATATTTCAATTTTTTCCGGCCACGCTTCTTTTTTAGCAATAGTCCAGACCTTATTTATGTAGGTTAGTATAAAATAATTTTGAAGTAAATGGATATAAAACGATCCCCTCTCGGTAAGAATAATCTCATCTTTTGTTTCTTTGCATAACCCCATAATTTTCAGAATTGAAAATAATAATTTAATTTTAAAATCCCTGCGGCCAAATATTTTTTTTAATCCCTCCTTCTTTATTGCAGCGTCATAAAATCTCCAATATAGCCAATAATATTTTTCTAATTGCGGTGTTATTTCCATTGTTAATGCCACCGGCAATTTTTGACTTAAAGCAGAGTTAATATAATCTTTTACGGAAAAAGTATTAAAATAAAACATATCCGGCAGCCTTGAACACGCCCCCGCTCCAATTCCAATATAAGTATCTCTTGTTACAGATGAATATCTTGGGATTTCTCCTTTTTTAAAACCCCATACAGAAACTTGCTGATAACCATTTCTGATACAATGATTATAAATTTCTCTATACATTTTTCGCCTTTTAAAGACATTTGGCATTCTTATCTTGTTTAGCTTGAGGTGTTGACCCACTGAAGTATACGGAAAAGTAAATAACGGATAAGTTGTAATTTGATTAACTTTTAGCTCTATTGCTTTGTCTAAATCGGCTAAAATATTTTTGCCGTTTTGGTTTGGCAAAACAAACATTAAATCAATATTTACAGATTTGAAATCAGCAGACAAGGCAAGCTTAACTGCTTCTTCCGCTTTTTTCGCGTCATATTTTCTTCCCAGTATTTTTAAATATTTATCATCAAAACTCTGAACGCCAATACTAATTAAATCAACTCCCGTATTCTTTAGTTTTTTTATAACATCCTCGTTTAAATCAGCGGGGCTTGTTTCTACACAAATGTCCCCTGAAATAAAAAAATTTTCGCGCAAAGAATTGAGAATAATATTCAGTTCATCAATCAGGTTTGTAGGTGTTCCGCCGCCCACATAAATTGAAGAAATTTCAATTTTCCCGAGTTTTTGATAGTAAAGATCAATTTCATTTAGAGTTGCTTTCAAATATGGCTTGATTAGTTCTTTAGTGTAAGCAATACGATTGTAAGGGCAATACGGACACATATTTTTGCAAAACGGAATGTGGATATACAAATCAATTTTGTCCAAAGCCGGAATTTCTATCTTTTCTCTTTTTACAAAACCAAATTTTTGTTTATTCCCTACAAAAAATCCTCTTCCAATTTTTGTTAAAAAATTTATTATCATTTTCTTGGCAAGTAATTTAAGGCGGAAATGATCGCGGACGGCCTCAGTTTCAGGATATAGATTATTTCAGGATAACCCAAATAACCGCAATTTTTACAAGCGTCGTCGTTGCCAAATGCTCTAGAACACTGATAAAGTTTGTTACCTGCATAAACATAGCAGATTTTAGAAGGACGAACCCAATTGTCTTCATGAACCCCTTTCAAGCAAGCAGTAGAATTAAAAATTTTATACCCTTTTTTCTTTAAATTTAAAATTCTTTTTATTACCCGCCTTTTCTTCTCCATATCAAGAAAGAGTTCGTCAAATCCGAAATATTGTTTAACATTATAATATGTGGAGTATACTATGAACTATCCTATCTTTCCACTATAAAGACACAAAATTTCATAAAGCCAAATTCTATGATTTATGCCAGTTTTGAAATACGACGGAAGGAAATGGTTGAGAGACAGCTTGCGCCAAGGGGAATAAAAAATCAGGCTGTCCTTGACGCCTTTATGGATGTGCCGCGGGAAAAATTCGTTCCCGTTGAGGAAATTGATTCCGCCTGCGACGACAATCCCCTCCCTATAGGAAAAGGACAAACCATTTCCCAGCCATACATAGTGGCCATTATGACTGAGCTTGTTTATCGCAGGCCTCCGGCGAAAATTCTCGACGTGGGGACAGGCTCGGGATATCAGGCCGCAATCCTCGCCTATCTCGGATTCAATGTCGTCAGCATTGAAAGAATCCCTGAAATTGCGAAATTCGCAAAGGAAAATTTATCCTCTCTTGATTATTGCTCC
>JAGVIF010000529.1 GCA_020056205.1 Lentisphaeria bacterium
TATTTTAAGCCTTATAGAGTATAAACTTCACAAAACTTTGCTCCGAGTTTTTGAAAATCACGGATGAAGTTCGGATAAGTAACGGATGCGGCTTCTACCCCTTTGACGGTAGTTTGTCCTTTGGATGATAGGCCTGCGATTGCAAGAGCCATCACTATTCTGTGGTCGTCATGTCCGTCAACGACTGTTCCGTCTAGGTATCCTGTGCCGTGAATTATCATTCCGTCTTCAAGTTCTTCGACTTTTGCCCCCATTTTGCGAAGTTCGCAAGTCATGCAGGCAATTCTGTCGGTTTCCTTTATTCTTGCCTGGGGCACGTTTAACAATTCCGTTTTTCCTTCGGCAAAACAGGCGGCTACGGCAAGCGCCGGCAATGCATCGGGGGTTGAATTTAAGTCCACCGAAATAGGGTTGAGCTTGCTTGGCGCTTTGACTGAAGTCCATTCCCTGTCTCTTTTGATTTCCATTCCCATTTTTTCCATTATTTTGAATACATCTTTGTCGCCTTGACGATCATTAAAATCAAGATTTTTGATTTTTACTTCGCCCTTTGTTATCGCGGCGGCGACAAGCGGAAATGTTGCGGTGGAAAAATCAGCCGGAATTAAAGATTCGAAAGCTTTGTAAGCTTGATGTCCCTTTATTTTGAAATTAGAGAAGTCATCAGCATATTCGATTTCTATGTTTTGTTTTTTCAGCCAGTCGAGAGTTATTTCAAGATATGGTTTTTCGTTGAGCTTGAACACTTCGATTTGCGAGTCGGCTTTTATGAGCGGAGTTGCGAGGAGCAAAGATGTTACAAATTGTGAGCTTTTTCCTTCGATCTTTGTTCTCCCTCCTTTTAGCGGGCCTCTCACCGACAGGGGGCACTTGCCGTTAGCCGATTTGATTTCAGCGCCAAGTTCTTCAATGGAAGAAAGAAGCGGGCGCATTTCTCTTGTCCTTAGCGACTTGTCTCCATCGAACGAAAAAACGTTATCAGCAAGACTCGCAAGGCCAGTGAAAATTCTAAGACTTGTCCCGGAATTTCCAAGATATACAGTTTTTTTCGAACAAGCCCTGAATTTGCCTCCTATTCCTTTGATCTTCCAGAAATCATTTTTCCTCTCGATTTCAGCGCCGAACGATTCGGCGGCGTTCAGGCTCGATAGAGTATCTCCGGAAACAAGAGGATTTATGATCGCAGATTTGCCTTCAGCCATAGAAGCAATGGCGACCGCCCTTATTGTGTGCGACTTCGAGCTAGGCACGGCTATTTCTCCGGCAATTTTCGATTTTGAAACACAAATGTCCATACTATCAATTTGAATAGTTTAATGAACTGCATTGCAGTTCATACATCGTTTATTATCAAGAACTTAGCTTAAATTCTGCCGATTGAACCGCAAAATTTAGGTTAAGGCAGTTGCCACAGGGTAACTCGGGTCTATCTGACCCGAGAATCGCGGGTCAGATAGACCCGCGCTACTTCGAATTGCACCTTAACTTAGCGGCATTCATCCCAGTCCCCTTTATAAGGCTTGAGCCAGCATGTCGTTGAATAGAATCTGTGTGCATCTGTGTTCATCGGTGGTTAATATTGGTGAGCCGCCGTTGCTCCCACCAACGTCATTGTATTTACGAACGCATGCACTTAAGCGGTGGTCTGAAAATCTCACCGCACCTCATTTATATGAACGGGCAATAATTACGGATAAAATTTCTTTTCCGAGCGATTTTTTGTCCATTTCGGGAAAATAAAAGATTTGTCCGTCTTTGTATATCATAGCAACTTCATTTATGTCGCTGTCAAAGCCGATGTTCTTTTTGGAAACATCATTAGCGATAATCCAGTCGAGATTTTTAAACTTTATTTTGGTTCGCGCATTTTCGATGAGATTCTCGGTTTCGGCCGCGAATCCCACGAGTATTTGACCATCCTTTTTGTTTTTGCCGAGTTCCGCAAGGATGTCTTCGGTCTTTTCAAATGTCAGGACGATGCGCTCTGATTTTTTTTTAATTTTGCTGTCGGACTTTGACTCTTCGGCCGGGCGGTAATCGGACACCGCCGCTGCCATTATGATTATGTCGGCGCAGGGCGCCAGCCTGCGAATTTCGCAAGCCATCTGTGCGGCGCTTTCCACGAAGAAGACCTGAACGCCGGGCGGCTGAGGAATGGCGACAGGGCCGCTGACAAGGGTTGTTTCATGGCCGGCATCCGCAGATGCGGAGGCTATAGCGTATCCCATTTTGCCGCTTGATCTGTTTGAAATGAAACGGACAGGGTCAATGTTTTCCCTTGTGGGGCCTGCGCTGACGAGAATTTTCATTTGTCAAGGAGCCTTAAGTTCGCTCATATTGCCGGTCGGATAGCTGACGACAATGCCTCTGAGTTTCGCGTCAATTTCAGTTTGGGAAACAGTTTCGCCCTGTAGAGAATTCAGCGTAGTTTTGCGTCCTTCCTGCGTTGAAGGTTTTTCTGATCTTTTACTTTTTCCGAGCAATAAAACACCGCCGAGAATGCATAATCCCGCGATGATGGCTATTCCGAAGGAAGCCGCCATCTTGAAACTTTTAAGTTTGGTTTCTTTTTCGAGATTTACCTGTTTGCCTTTTTCTATGCCGAGAAGAATTTCCTCCGACACGGTGTAATGAATATCTTTTCCCTTGAGCTTTTGGATGGCGCTCTTCGATAAGGAATCGTCTATTCCGTATTGTTCGAAAAGTCTCTTGATGTATGCGTTCACATAGACTGACGAGGGAAGGGCGTTGAAGTCATCTCTCTCTATGGCTTCAATGTAGGATTTTTTTATTTTTGTTTGGGTCGCAACCTGGTCTATGCTGAAATTTGCTCTGACTCTCGCCTCTTGAAGAAGATGCCCGATAGATGTTCCGTCGCTGATCTTTAATGGATTTTTATGTTGTTCCTTGTGAGGCAGGCTCTTGCCCTCCGTGGTTGGTTTTGGGATACTTTTTTGTTCCTGGTTTTGATGATAAGATTGAGTCTCAAACGGGACTGGAGACTTTTTCGGTTCCGGGGATTTTTTAGGCTGCGTTTGAGGATTTTCCGAACTGTCATTATGAACAAGAACTGTTTTCTTCTCCGCCGCATCGCTTTTAACAGGGGGTTTTGCCTCCTCTTTCATGGATTTGGCCTCCTCCTTGAGTTCTCTCAGTGTTTTGTGGATTTCCATGGCGGCAGGATAAATTTCCGGAGATTTTTTTTTCATATCTTTGCTTAAAAGAACGGTCTTCTTGGATTTTTCCATCTGCTCAAGCCCTGTTTTTTCGGAAGACGGCAGTATCCGTTCAGTTGGCTCCGTGAAGTCAAGATGAAGTTGAGATCCATCAGGCTTCTTTTCCTGTATTTCCTTTTTGGACGAGCTGAACAAATCTTGTTCTTTAACGTTTTTCATCAAGGCATGCTGAATTTTTAAATTCATTAACCTACATTGTTTATTATCAATAACTTGGTTCAAATTCGGCCGATTGAACCGCAAAATTTAGGTTAATAATAATGACAACGCCAAATATAACACTTAAAAATTTCTATGCAAATAAGAGAGTCAATTGCAAAAGTACCTGAATCCGTCACGGATTCAGGTACTTACCTTGAAATTGCGTTTTACGGGATGATATTTTGAAAGAAAAATTATATTAAATAAAGAAAAAGGAGCGCTTAAATGAGACCTGTAACTATGTTTACCGGGCAATGGGCGGATTTAAAACTCGATGTGCTTGCGAAAAAAGCGGCCTCATGGGGATATGACGGCCTCGAACTGGCATGCTGGGGTGATCATTTTGAAATAGACAAAGCTGACGCAAAATATTGCGCCGCAAAACGCAAACAGCTCGAAAAACAAGGACTTAAAGTCTACTCGATTTCGGCTCATCTTGTAGGGCAGGCCGTATGCGACAAGATAGATGAGCGCCACAAAAGCATAGTCCCCGCCTATATTTGGGGCGACGGCAATCCTGAAGGTGTCAGGAAAAGGGCCGCCGACGAGATGATAAGAACCGCAAAAGCGGCAAAAAATCTCGGCGTGAAAATTGTCAATGGCTTCACCGGCAGTTCAATATGGCATATGCTATACTCATTTCCGCCGGCAACATCAGACATGATTGATAATGGTTATAAGGATTTCGCAGGGCGCTGGAGTCCAATCCTTGATGAATTTCAGAAACTCGGGGTAAAATTCGCGCTCGAAGTTCATCCCACAGAAATAGCATTTGACATAGCGTCGGCCGAGCGCGCTTTGCGGGCGCTTGACAATCACCCTGCATTCGGATTCAACTTCGATCCGAGCCATCTCGCCTATCAGGGTGTTGATTATGTAAAATTCATCCACCGTTTTTCCGATAGAATATTCCATTGCCACATGAAGGACGTTGGATGGTCAAAAGTCCCCGTCGAAGCCGGAGTATTCGGAGGGCATACGGATTTTGGAGACCAGCGCAGATACTGGGATTTCCGCTCGCTTGGAAGAGGAAATATCAATTTTGAGGAAATAATCAGAGCCCTAAACAGAATAGGATACGAAGGCCCGCTTTCTGTCGAATGGGAGGACAGCGGAATGGACCGCGAACACGGAGCGGCGGAAGCTTGCGCATTCGTCAGAAGGCTCGACTTCAAACCCTCATCAAGAAAGTTTGACGCCGCTTTCGACAAATGAAGCCGCCTCTGTTCGCTTGAAAAAGATATACTCTATAAGCCTTATAGAGTATAATCTCAGGCAGAGCATTGATTATTATTTATGAACGTATCTTATATCCAAAATCAAGAGGTGAAAAATGAAATTCAATATTGTCATCGACAGGGATGAAGACGGATACTGGATTTCCGAATGTCCTTCAATCCCCGGTTGCGCTTCTCAGGGCAAAACGAAGGATGAGGCCGTTACGAACATAATGGAGGCCATTCATCTTTGTCTTGAAGTCAGAGCTGAAGAGGGAATGCCATTGACCGTCGAGACAAGGCAGGTGGAGGTATTTGCATAATGCCTCAAATCCCCTCATTAATACATTGATGAAAATTGCTCTCATATATCCAAACGTTTCCGTGTTGGAAAGATATGGAACGGATATAGGAGAAATAGGAGGCAGGCAGTCTCCCCTCGGAATAATGTATCTCTCCGCATTTATGAAAAAATGCGGACACGATGTCATCCTCATTGACGCTTCATCAGAAAACCTTGAAGATGAAGACGTTATAAGAAAGATAAAATTATTTTCCCCTTCTCTTGCCGGCATATCAGCCACATCCGCCGCCTTGCGAAATTCGCAAAGATTGGCGGCGAAAATGAAAGAGACAATGGATGTCAAAACCGTTCTTGGCGGTCCGCATATAAGCTCAAACTCGGATGATTTCGGAAAATCGCAGAGCTTTGATTTCGCAATAAGCGGCGAAGGCGAAATCCCTCTCAAAAAACTTGTGGAAAAACTCGATAGCGGCAAATGTTTTGACAAAGTTCCGGGATTGCTTTGGAGGGACGCCGATGGCAATGCCGTGCAAAATCCGAGGGGCGAGACAATGGAACTTGATTCCGTTCCCTTCCCCGACAGAGAATCTTTGAAAGATATAAGAAAATACCGGCCTCCTATCGGCTCGTATATGCGCGAGCCTGTCCTTTCAATGATAACTTCAAGAGGATGTCCTTATGAATGCATATTTTGCGACAACGGCGTTTTCGGACGCAAGGTCAGATTTTTTTCACACGAATATGTATTGAGAGAAATCGAATGTCTCATATCGAAATTCGGCGCCCGCGAGATAATGTTTGTTGACGACACTTTTCCGCTCGGCAAAAAAAGATTTGAGAATATTCTTGCCGGAATGATAGAGAATAAATTCAAAATCAAGTGGTCATGCATGGCAAACGCCAACGACCTTGATGAAAAAATACTGCCCCTGATGAAAGAGGCCGGCTGCTGGCAGATAGCGATAGGAATTGAGAGCGGAGACGATAATATTCTCAGAACAATAAAGAAAAAAGCATCAAGTTTTGAAATTGCGAAAATCGCAAATTCAGCCCACAAACTCGGAATATTCGTCAAAGGATTTTTTATGGTAGGACATCCGGGTGAAACGACGAAGACGCTTGAAAAGACAAGACGCTTTGCCCTGTCTCTTCCGCTAAGCGATGTAACCTGCACGATAGCAACGCCTGTCAAAGGCTCTCAGTTTTACAAAATGGCGTTGTCAGGGGAATACGGTTACTTTGACTCGAAGGCGGAGGCGGCCAAATTCAGCTACTGGGAACCGGTTTTTGTTCCTGCCGGACTAAGCGCGGACGGGCTTTTTTCGGCTCAAAGAAAATTTCTGATCTCATTTTACGCGCGCCCTGTCATAATCTTCCGTCAACTGAAAAAAATAAAATCATTGAAAGTACTTTTCCGATTCCTGCGCTCTGCCCTGAAAATCGTGTTCGCGCGAAAAACAGAATAGGGAGGATTGAAACAGCGGCTTCGCCCCGGAAATTAAAATCCTTGACAAAGCGCTCTCGTGTATTAAATTGAAAAAAATAATAAGGTGTTTGAATGCATGCTGCAACAATAAAAAAAAATGTAAAATCAATGTTGAATGGGACAGTCCTCCATGTTTCCAAAGACTTTGCCGGGTCGCTTGGCGAGAAGGACTGGGAGGCTTGCGGGTGAAGTATCTGCTTGACACGCACAGTGGAAATAAAATTGCCGAACAATTTCTAAAATGAACATCATCGGCATATCGGCATATTACCACGATTCGGCGGCGGCGCTTGTCCGCGACGGAGAGATAGTTGCGGCGGCTCAGGAGGAGCGTTTCACGAGAATCAAGCACGACTTTAATTTCCCTGTTAAAGCCATTGAATATTGTCTCAGGGAGGCCGGAATTGAAACGGGCGGGCTGGACTACGTGGTTTTCTATGACAAACCGCTTCAGAAATTTGACCGCCTGCTTGAGACATACCTGACTTTTGCCCCGTCCGGGTTTGCCTCGTTCGCGCAGGCTATTCCTCTTTGGTTGAAACAGAAACTCTTCATGAAGAAGGATATTCGGAAAAAACTCGGCAAAAATTTCAAAGGGAAAATCGTTTTTCCGGACCATCACGAGTCGCATGCGGCGAGCGCATTTTTTCCATCTCCCTTTGATGAGGCCGCGATAATTACGATGGACGGAGTTGGTGAATGGGCGACCGCAAGCATAGGAAAAGGCGTCGGCAATAGAATCGAGATATTGAAAGAGATGCATTTTCCGCATTCTCTCGGGCTTTTATATTCGGCGTTCACATATTTTACCGGCTTCAAGGTGAATTCCGGCGAATATAAACTTATGGGCCTGGCGCCTTATGGAAAACCCGTCTACGCCGATCTCATCAAAGAAAAACTCGTGAAAATTTTCGATGACGGCTCTATCTGGATGGATATGAGTTATTTTAATTATTGTCAGGGACTTACGATGACAAATGCGAAATTCGCAAAACTCTTCGGCGGGCCGGCGCGGAATCCCGAGAGCGAAATCACTCAACGGGAAATGGACATCGCCGCCTCGATACAGGCTGTTACCGAAGAAGTTATGTTGAAGATTGCAAAATTCGCAAAAAAAATAACGGGAGCGAAAAATTTGTGCCTCGCCGGCGGAGTGGCGCTGAATTGTGTCGGCAACGGGAAAATTTTGAAAGAGAAAATTTTTGATAAAGTATGGATACAACCGGCGGCGGGCGATGCCGGAGGGGCGCTTGGCGCCGCGCTCTTTTTGTGGCATCAACTTCTCGGACGGAAAAGGCGGGCGGATCCGGGCGATTCCCAAAAAGGTTCTCTGCTCGGTCCAAGATTCAAAAATGAGGAGATAAAAAATTACTTGGACTCGCAAAAAGCCGCTTATCATCAGTTTTCCGATGACGAGATAGTGGAAAAAGTCGCGGACGGCATTGCCAAAGAAAAGGTGATCGGCTGGTTCTATGGAAGGATGGAATTTGGGCCGCGCGCGCTCGGCGCAAGAAGTATAATAGGCGATGCGAGAAGCGAAAAAATGCAGTCAGTGATGAATTTAAAAATCAAATACCGCGAATCATTCCGTCCATTCGCGCCTTGTGTGCTAAGAGAAGATGTGAACGAATATTTCGACCTTGACGATGATTCTCCCTATATGCTTATCGTAGCGCCTGTCCTTGAAAAAAGACGCATTCCGCTTGCGGAAGATCAAAAAAAGATTATGCGGGACGATACCGATTTAAGGAAACGGGTGAACATTCCGAGATCAGAGATTCCGGCAATAACCCATATTGACTATTCGGCGAGAGTCCAAACCGTTGACGAGAAGAGACACGGGCGCTATTACAGGGTTATGAAAAAGTTCAAGGAGAAAACAGGGTGCGGAGTGATAATCAACACAAGTTTCAATATTCGCGGCGAGCCGATAGTCTGCTCGCCCGCCGACGCATACAAGTGTTTCCTGAACACCGAGATGGATGTGCTGGTCCTTGAAGACATAATACTTTTCAAGGAGGAACAGCCTGTCCGCGACAAGGCCGCAGTCGAGGAATATAAGAAACAATTCAGCTTGGATTAGTCCACGAATTACACGAATTCACACGAAAAAACGGATAAATATTTTTTGATTTGGAAAACAAGAGGTCATGGTAGATATATTGTACAAAAAGGAATCTTATGAAATAATAGGCGCTTGCCTGGAAGTCCACAAGGAACTCGGCAATGGATTTCTCGAGGCGGTTTATCAGGATGCATTGGAAATTGAATTTCAAAACAGGAATATTCCTTATTGCAGGGAAAAACAATTGACAATACTCTATAAAGGAAAGCCTCTTGATAAAACATATTCGCCAGATTTTATCTGCTATGACAAGATAATTGTTGAGACAAAGGCATTATCTGAATTGATGTCATGGCACGAGGCGCAAACAATGAACTATTTGAAATCTACGGGATATAAACTCGGGATTCTTGTCAATTTCGGTGAATCGTCTTTGCGTTACAAACGCTTAGCTTATTAAAAATTCGTGGAATTCGTGAATCATTCCCTTTAAAGAAATCAATTCGTGTTAATTCGTGAAATTCGTGGATCATTCCCTTTAAAGAAATCAATTCGTGTTAATTCGTGAAATTCGTGGATCATGATCAACCCCTTTAAAGAAATCAATTCGTGTTAATTCGTGAAATTCGTGGA